>DASXTZ010000114.1:0-7261 GCA_036505135.1 Ignavibacteria bacterium | reverse complement strand
CGGGAAGATGCCGTTTATTTTTAAAACTTCAATTGGAGTGTATTTATCTATCATCGGCTTTATGACGCCAATGCAGTTTATAGCAAGGTCTGAATTTGCTACATGCTGTTCAAGTGCGGTAATATCATTTTTAAGGACATCGAAGTCTTCTCTTGCCAGCCCTTTTACGTTATAGCCTTCCCGGTAGAAATACTCTTTTACACCATAGCCAAGCATTCCGTTTGCGCCCAGCACAAGGACGTTTTCCATTAATTACCTTTCTTCAACCTTCCACGGGTCCCACAAGCGGGCTGGGTAGCGGAAATCATCATTTAAGCTTTCCTCAAGAGTTGATGTTGAAAACACCATTATTTTGCAGTCATCAGTTAATGACATAGAACCGTTGGCATAACCCGAGGGAATATACAACACAGCGGGGGTTTTTTCGGATAATGTAAAGCGGGATACATTAAGCTTTGCTGATGGAGATTCCCAGTTATCTATTTTAACTGCGCATATTAAAGCAGAGCCTTTTACGACATGAAAATATTTCGATTCCTTTTTATGACCGTGCCATGCGCGGACAAATCCGCTTGAATGATTGCCTAATACGTAAAATCTTTTAACCTTATCGAAGTTAAACTCATTTACAAACGCAACTTCTCCCCGGTCATCAACGGATAAACCGCCTTTTATTAATTTAGGCTCTTCAGGCATAATTAACGGTTTTATTTTGCAAAAATGTGCTGTAAATTATGATTTTTTTGATGATATAACAATCTAAAAGTAATTTGACATGGTTACATCTGGTAAATTTTTGCATGGAGTTTTTCAATCAACCCCAAATAATAATCAGCATATTTTTCTATCGTATGGTTTTCCATTGCAAATTTTCTGGCATAACTTCCCATCGAACTTATTTTTTCCCTGCGGGTTATGAGTGTTTTCATTGCTGAAACAAGCTCATCTGTATTTAAATTAATTAATATCCCATTGTTCTCATTTATGAAAAGCTTTGTATCGCCGGTACCCGCTGCAATAATTGCGTTGCCGCATGCCATTGCCTCAAGCACACTTTGTGAAGGATAATTTGTATTTGACTGCAGCGAAACAAATATGCTTGTGCCTGCAAAAATTTCAGGAGGATTTTTATGGAACTGAAAATTTATAACTTCTTTTAAATTATTTTTATTTATAAATTTTTCTATTTCATGAACAAGTGAACCTTCTCCAAGAATATGAAATTTTATATGGGGAAATTCACTATGTATTATCTTTGCTGCATGTAGAAACATCATCGGATTTTTATCGGGCTCAAGGCGTGAAGCGAAGGCAATTTCTAAATTTGATTTGGAGCCAACCGTGCATTTTGAAGAATCTATAAATGAGCATGGTGCAACCGCGGCTCTATCGTCTGTTATATTTATTCCCCTTTTTCTTATCCCCTCTAAAATATAAGGGCTTAAAAAATCCACTGTGTCTGCCTTTTCCAATGCATAATTATAAGAATAATATTTTCTGTACCATAGTTTTTTCATATCAGGAAGAACATCGGTAAACCAGCTGTCGACATCTGAAAAAATAATCCCGGCATTTCGGGGTTTTTTATCAAGATAGAAAGTTAAAGGAACAATACCGCCGGACACTCCATTGAATACTTCGATGTTAAACTCTTTTCTTATTTTTTCAATTTGTTTAAATAAATTTTTCTGACGAAACAGATTTTTGTAATACCAATAAACCTTACGCGGAAGCCCGGAATACTTATCTACTTCAACAGGGTCGGCAGAGTGGTCAGCATAATAGCGTGTATTACGCGGAGCCTCAACCCCACTACCTCTTTCTGAGGGGGAATTATGTTTCAAATCTACAATCCGGACATTTGTAAAATCAAAATCATTAAAAATTTCTTTGATCTGGCTTTTGAGGTGGTAATTAATAATATAGTAAAAATTTCCGGGATATTTCTTATTAAGATATAAGAATAAAAGGGTAAAGCGCTTTGCCGCTCCTCCGAAAGCCCCATGATTAAATACTACTAATGCTGTATTTGATATTTTCAGAAAGTAATTATTTTAGCAATTTAATAATATTAATTGAAGAATTTAAGTAGTTTTTTTAAACTAACGTATATTGGGGAGCAAAAAAGACTTGCACTAATAAATGGTGCTGTTTAGTTTTATAGTTTAATTAATAATAATTCATGAAGAACATTAAGTATCTTTTTCTGCTCATTTGTTTAACGTCCTGCTTTATGTTAAATTCCTGTGATGATGCTGGTCAAAATCCCGTATTTGTTCCCAAAGGCAGGATAACTTTTTCGCATGCTAACTTAAAACAGCTTAATCCTGCTATAGATGGTTTATACACATTGTGGCTGAAATTAGATTCTTCCGGAACTCCGGTATGGTATAGCCTCGGGCAGTTTAATATTGGCCCCTTCGGGGAGGTTTTGGATCCCTACGGTAATCCTATGATATTTACCTTTGGCGGAGATACCAGCAGCCTTGATTATGCGACCAAATCAACTGTTACAGTTGGTAATGACCCTGAAAAATCTGTTCTTATAGGTGCCTCACTTACTGTATATCCTGATAGTATTACGGGTTCATACTGGATTGCAGATGAGCTTGCATTAGGCGATCCTTTTGGTACTGCTGTGTATAACGGACACTACGGGAAGTATACGCTTCAAAGTCCGACAGATAATAATGCTAATTGCCTTAAAGGATTGTGGCTATGTGACACGCTTGGAAATAATGTTTGGCCGGATGTTCCAGACCTCCCTGCGGGGAAAGGCTGGGTTATGGAAGGATGGTTAAATGATGAAAGTACTAATTCATTTTATTCGATGGGAAGGTTTTATAGCTTCAACAGTGCGGATAACGACGGGGCAGGCCCATGCAAGGGACCTAACGGAAACGGCTTTAATAAGCCCGGTCAAGACTGGGTACAGCCTAATTGTACCTCGCCTTCTATTTCGAACCTCAACAACGGAAATTATGGAGTCTTTATATCGCTGGAACCTGAGAGTGAAGGCTTCTCGGGTAATGGCTCGCCATTTCCTTTCAAGCTTTTTTATCACGCAGATATCGGAACCGGGTGCAAAGCATTTAATTGGGTATATTCGGAAGCAATTAACGGCAGAATACCAAAAGGGAAAATAAAAATTACAAATTAAGGGAAATTTTTTTGATTTAACAAAAATGGGCTGTCTTGCTTAAGGCAGCCTTTTTTATTTAAATATTCAGCCTGATTATTTTTCTTTAATAATTTCCCGGAAATATTTTTCGCTTGGAAACGTTCTGCTTAATACCTTATACATTAACTGAATATTTTATTTATGCTTTTGAATAGAAGATTACGATTGTTTAAAATATAGAATAAAAACAGATTGATTAAAATATCTATTCTGAGTATTATAGTAATGAAAAATCAGTTGTTTCGGGTCAATATTATATAAATATCTTAGTGATTAAAACTTCTATAAACAAACTCATAAATTCGAATTATTTCATTCCATTCTGTTTTATAATAGCTGTATTGTTAAGGATCATCTGGATACTAATGGTTAATAGCAAACCTGTCAGCGATTCTAACTGGTACTTCGAAAAGGGCCTGGATATTGCTTCAGGGAAAGGATATTCCATAGAGGGGACACCAACAGCATACTATCCCGTAGGCTATCCGTTTTTTCTTGGTTTAATATTCATGATATTCGGTAATAATCTTTTTGCAGCCAAAATAACAAATGTTCTATTGGCTGTTGGCATATTATACTTTAGTTATTTTACATCGAAGAAAATGTTTGATTCAGAACGGGTTGGCAGAATTACCCTTTTTATCCTGGCAATTTACCCCAATCATATTGCTTACAGCTCTATAATTGCCACTGAAACTTTATTTTTATTCCTTATACTGTTTGGAGCTTACCTGTTCTTTATCGCGAAAAATAACTACTGGCTTTTTATGGCTTCCGGATTTATCTGGGGATTAATGTGTCTTGTAAAACCGCAGGGATTTTTTATTCCTATTCTTTTTTTATTAGCGCTTTGGCTACAGGAGAAAAAAACTTTCCGGGAAGCATTAAAACCTATGATGATTATTTACGTTATTGTGATAATCGCTTTGCTTCCCTGGGCAATAAGAAATTATTACGTATTTAATGAACCTTTTATTATATCAACAAACGATGGAATAAACCTGGTGATGGGAAATAATCCCTATGCCACTGGTGAATATAACTTAGATGATAAAGTAATTGAATTTATATGGGATAGTGAAAACGAGTACGCCACACCGGATTCATTGGTTAATAGTTTACGTTATACGGCGTTTTGGACACGATATGGTTATAAGGATGAGAATATTGCAAATAAAAAGCTGCGAAAGAAAGCCGTGGATTATATATTCAGTAATCCTTCTAAAATAATGAAATTACTTCCCAGGAAACTGTGGCTGAATTATAAAAAAGGAAATGAAGGAATAGGCTGGGCAATATCTGAGCTTACAATTGAGGGGACTTTGAAAAAAAATATTATTTCAGCCCTCGGGAAAATTGCTAATTATTTTTATTATTTGAGTATGGCTTTTTTCTTCTTTTATTTTGTAAGATTTGCTTATAAGTCCTATATAGAAAAAGAAAAACTTCAGGTTCCTTTAATCGGACCATTGATAATATTATATTTCACCCTGCTTGCATTGATATATTTTGGAACTTATAGATTTCATTTCCCAACCTTACCTTTTATTGCCATGTTTTCCGCCGCATTTGCTGAAAGTCTGCTGAACACGGGACGAAAAAAGAAAAAATTTAAAGAAAGATTACCCGGCAATGAAACTAAAAAATTTTACTAACCATTGGCCATTAATAATACTAATTTTATTATTATTAATTTGTATTGCAGTCATAATCTTTGTAATTTTTAATCAAAACCAGGGTCATTTTATCTATACTTTAGATGATACATATATTCATATGGCAATGGCGAAAAATTTATCAGAGCACGGCGTTTGGGGCATAACAAAGCATGCATTCACTTCAAGCTCATCATCTCTTTTCTGGACAGCTTTCCTTGCTTTTATCTTTTTCATAACAGGCCCTAATGAAATTGCTCCCATTATTATAAGCATGATATCCGGAATTCTGCTGTTTTTCCCCTTTTATTTTGTTTTAAAAAAAGAAAATGTGAAGCCTCTCTACATTTTTATTGTTTTGTTATTACTGGTTTTTTTAGTTAATCTACCTTTCTATATTATTACAGGATTAGAACACACATTGCATGCTCTTATTACTATTCTTTTTATTGTTTACGCTTCGAATATAATTTCCGGGATGAGGAGTAAGAATCGGGATTTATATGTTTTATTTATACTGGCTTTTCTATTACCGCTTCTCAGATATGAAGGGCTTGTTTCAATTTTGATACTATTTGTATTGCTGCTATTGCAGAGAAAATTTCTTTTATCTTTCGGTATATTATTAGCAGGTGCAGTTCCAATTTCAATTTTCGGATTAATTTCTATTTCAAAAGGCTGGTCTTTTTTCCCAAACTCAATGTTAATGAAATGGGAATTCCCTGATATCACATCACCCGGTGACCTTCTTAAATTAATATCTGATATGAGCATTAAACTTTTGACGCCTTTCAATATTTCTCTATTAATTATTTTTTTATCTCTTTTAACGATTGGATATTATTATTTTAAAAAACATAGAGATGAATTTTCAAAAGACAATATTCGTGATATTGTGCTTATACTTTTTTATATGGCGGATGCTGTTTTGTACTATATTTTTTCCATGTCGAAACTATCCCCCAGATACCAGCATTTTCTGATAGTCATGGCGGTTTTTATTTCCGCGGTTATCTTGTTAAAAAGATTTCCCACTGATTCCAGTGTAAGTAATAAAAAAATGCAAATAGGGATTGTATCGGGGCTTATAATCCTGTTTCCGTCGATAATCTTTCTGGAAACAAGCTTATCTCAAAGATATCAGCGTTTTCTATTGGTGATTGCCATTTGTATTTTCGCGGTTATTTTATTTAAAAAATCCCGTCCTGCTCCTGCAATAAATAAAAAAATAAATATAGCAATCCAGTTATCCGGACTTATGATCATATTTTCATTGATAATTTTTCTTGAACGGCCTTCAAATAATGCTACTATAAATATTCCCCGAAGTTCAACCAATATTTATGAACAGCAGTACCAAACGGCACAGTTTCTAAAACGTTTTTACGAGGGAAAAGAAATTGCTATTAATGATATAGGAGCACCCGGATACTTTGCGGATATAAAAATTGTTGACCTATGGGGTCTTGCTGATATGGAGACTGCAAAAATGAGAAGGGCCAACAATGCTATCATTACATCAAAAAATGATTTAAGGCATCTGGCGCTGTCAAGGAACATAAAAATTGCAATAATATACGATGCGTGGTTTATTATAGATGGTAACAATTTTATTCCGGAAGAATGGATTAAAGTCGGAGAATGGAAAATATTAAATAACATTGTTTGTTCCTCTGATAAAGTTTCTATATATGCTGTAAATAATTCGGAGAAAGATAATTTAATTAATAATTTAAAGCTCAACTCTGCTTATTTGCCGCCAACAGTTATTCAATCGGGAATTTATACACAGAGCGTTCATTAAATTATCTGGAATTTTTATTGATCAATTGTAAATTTTCAATACGGAAAATAACAAGGGGGCATTTATAAAGTAAATTACTGTTTTTGAGCAATATTTATTTTTAGAATTTTTTCCTGAGGAGTCTTATTATCAACAGGTTTGATATTTTTTTCATACAGGTATACCAGATTTGCGACAAAGAATGCATTAATGGAGCCTAATCCATATATACTTACCGTTATTAAGTTATAATCAAAGCCAAGAAGTGTATCGCGAAGCATATTTAATAAAAAAAACAATAGAAAGAAATAATTAATATCTGATAATTTAATTTTTCTAAGCAGCTTAAAACACAAATAAATAAAAATTATCTGGAATAATATTGCAAGTAGAAATCCGATAGTACCATATGCGGCTAGCAAACCTGCCCACTTGATGTCAGAAAAACCCCATGCGTATATTGCTTCCTCTGTAGTTAAAGGTGAAATAAGCCAAAACGGATGTATTCCTATTCCAATCACAGGGTTTGCGGCCCATAATTCAAGCAGAGCGTTCAAGTTGGCCGCGCGCGTTCCATATGTTCCCTCACCATATTTTAAATCATCCTGGCCTTGTTGTATTCTTGCCCCGATGGCTTCTGTA
>DASXTZ010000113.1:0-7141 GCA_036505135.1 Ignavibacteria bacterium | reverse complement strand
TAATATGATTAAAGTCCGAAGAAATATTGTAATTTCAGTATTACTTGGCTTAGCTTTTTTTATTTTCTCATGTGATTATACCTTGAAAAAATCAACCACTACAGTTGGTGAATTAAAAGTTGAAGTGGATGAAGGTATTTCTCCTGTGATAAAAAAAGAAGCCGATGAATTTATGCGCTTGAATACTGAATCTAAAATCTCGCAGCAGATTAAAACCACTAATGAGGTTATTGCTGACCTGATAAACGGGAGCGCGAAAACGATAGTTGTAGGAAGAGATTTTACGGCGGATGAAAATAATATAATTAGCAATAACAAGCTTGAGATAAAAAAGGATACTTTTGCGTTAGATGGTATTGGCATTATTGTTAATAATGATAATCCGATAAAAAAGCTTAATTATAATGAGCTGAAAAGAATTTTTACCGGTGAAACTGTAGAATGGAAAGAACTTGATGGTGATAATAAAGACGTATACGAAGGAAAGATTAAAGTTTTTATAGCGCGCCGGAATGCCTCTATACATGATTTTTTTATGCAAAAAGTGCTAAATGGCTCCGATTTTTATAATAAAAGCACAATTTGCAGTACATCGGCTCAAATGCTGAATGAAATAAAAGGGAACCAAAATGCCATAGGATTTATTTCAATGGCCTGGATAACCAAAAGCGCCGATACACTTGATACAAGCGTTAAGCCGCTCAAAATTGCAAAGGTTGATCCTTCTAATGGATATATTGGCCTTCACCAGGCTTATATAGCCGATAAGAGCTATCCGCTTGTAACTGAAGTGTATATTATGTCAACTGATTTTTCTATGAATGTTTCGGTTGGATTTATAAGTTTTATGCTGGCTTATGGCGGGCAAAGGATTGTTTTAAATTCAGGCCTTGTCCCGGTAACACAGCCTGTTAGAATAATACAATTAAATTAAATATATATGATTACCAAAATCTTGTCCCCGAAAGCTTTAATCGGGGGATCGAAAATATTAATATTGTTATTGATACTTTTTGCAGCACCTTTGGGTTTTGCTCAGGATAATCTTGAAAAGGGGATTTCTGCTGTTAAGAGCGGCGATTATGTTAAAGCTCTGGAACTTCTTAAAGGAGTTTCCAAAGATTCCTATGATGCAAATCTTTATTATGGTATTGCTCTTTACAAAACCGGTTCTTTAGCCGAGGCAGAAAAATCTTTGAAACAAGCTGTAAGAAAGGATGACGAAAGACCTGAAGCATATTCAGTTCTTGGAGAAATTTACACACAGCAGAAAAAATACAGCTATGCAGCCGCTCAGTTTGAAACAGCAAAAAAATATCTGCCGCTCAGCAAAACTGTTGATCAGCTTGAAAGGTCAGAAATTGAAACTATTATAGATGTGCTGAAGGCCGAGGCTGAAAATTTTATTGCAGATGGAAAGGTGGATAAGGCTATCACATCTTTAACGCAGGCGAAAGGTTATGATAAGAATAACCCGTTAATATATGTTGGACTGGGAGATGCCTACCTTGCAAGAGGTGCCTATGAACCTGCAAGAACAAATTACAATGAAGCACTAAAGCTGAAAGCTAATTATGCACCTGCTTTATACGGGCTGGGCAGAATTTCTTTCAAGCAAAAGAAATACAGCGAAGCGCTTGAAAATTATATTAAAGCAACTGATGCAGATAATAATTTTGCACCTGCATTTTTTGAAAAAGGAATAATATTCTACCTGCTTGATAAATTTAATGATGCAATCGAAGCATTTGAAAGATATGATAAGCTTGTACCCGGTTCATTAAGGGGAAAAACATATTTCGCAAAAGCTTATTACGGTAAACAAGAATATGACAGAGCATTGCAAATAATTGATGAGGTTCTTGCAAAAGACCCGAATAACAGCGAGGCTAACAGAATAAAAGCTCATATATTAATCGAGAAAAAGGAATACTCGCAGGCTGAGGATTATTTTAATAAGGTAAAGCCTGAAGATCTAAGCTCAGAAGATTATACTAAATGGTATAAGATTTATCTGGAGAAGAAAGATTTTACAAAAGCATATGAGTTCCTTGATAAAGCAATTTTATTGGATTCTACCGATGAAAACGCATATTTTGAATATGGAAAGGCCTTATTCAGTGAACAAAAATACACCGAGGCAAACGAAAAATTTCAAAAGGCTATTGACCTTGGTATTTTAAATGTTGCCGCATACGTTTATATGGGAATAAGCTATTATTATTTGAAGGAATATGATAAAGGTATTGAACTAATAAATAAGAGCATTGAGCTCAATCCTAAAATAGGTTCTGCTTACCTTTGGCTGGCTAATAACTATGTTGGTGCAGGTAAAAATCCGGAAGCTATAGCAGCATACAAAAAATATCTTGAATTTGAACCGGATGACCAGTTTTCAAAAGATCAGATCCAGAAATTAGAAGCAACACCACCCAATAATAACGGGAAATAGAAAAATATTATCTTAAACTTCCGAAGTCTTAAAGACTTCGGAATCTTTAACCTGACATTAAATAATTACATGGCAAATCTTACTGGTTTCATTAATAGCAATAAAGAAAAATATATTAACGAGCTAAAAGAGTTTTTAAGATATCCAAGCATTAGCACAAATCCCGAAAACAGGAAGGATGTAGAAGAATGTGCTGATTATGTAAAACGGCATCTTCAAAAGATCGGGATGGAAAATGTAAAAGTAATGCCAACTGGCGGACACCCTGTTGTATATGCCGATTGGCTTAAAGCAGGCGCAGATAAACCCACTATACTTATCTACGGCCATTATGATGTCCAGCCTGTTGACCCTGTTGAGCTGTGGACAACCCCTCCTTTTGAAGCGGATATTCGCGGGGAAAACATTTATGCGCGCGGCTCTGCTGATGATAAAGGACAAGTATTTATCCATCTTAAGGCGCTTGAGGCTCATTTCATTAACTCCAGATCTCTTCCCGTTAATATAAAGATTATTGTTGAAGGCGAAGAAGAAATCGGCAGCATCAACCTTGGCAGCTTTTTAGAAAAAAATAAAGAGTTTTTAAAATGCGACGTTGTTGTAATTTCGGATACTGCAATGTATGATAAAGATGTTCCTGCTATAGGATATGCCCTGCGGGGTTTATGTTATATGCAGGTTGAAGTTATTGGTCCGAATCGTGATCTGCATTCCGGCCAATACGGCGGCAGTGTTGAAAACCCGATTAACGCCCTGGCAAATATGATAACGAAGCTTAAAGATGATAAAGGCAGAGTGCTTATAGCCGGTTTTTATGATGACGTGCTGCCAATATCGGAAAAAGAAAAAGCGGAGTTTGCTAGGCTCCCATTCAGTGATGAAAAATATATGAAGGGCTTAAATGTTAACGCTCTTTTCGGAGAAGAGGGTTACACAACGTTAGAACGAATTTGGTCGCGCCCAACTCTTGATTGTAATGGAATATGGGGCGGGTTTACCGGCAAGGGAGCTAAAACAGTATTACCTTCTAAAGCATTTGCCAAAATCAGTATGAGACTTGTTCCAAACCAGGAACCTGATAAAATTGAAAAATTATTTACCAATTACATAAATAAAATTGCCCCAAAAAGCGTTAAGGTTAATATTTACGGCCTTCACCACGGTAAGGCGGCAGTAACTCCAATAGACAGCAAGTGGATAAAGGCAGCTTTTGCCGCTTTGAAGCAGGGATTTGGCAAAGAGCCTGTTTTTATACGTGAAGGCGGCTCTATTCCTATTGTAGTTACATTTAAAGAGGTTCTTGGGGCCGATACAGTCCTGCTTGGCTTTGGATTACCTGATGAAAATGCACACTCACCCGATGAACACTTAAATTTGAATAATTTTCACAGGGGAATTATTACTACCTCCATTTTTTATAATGAACTTGCTAATTTAAAATGATATGTTACTTGCGAATTCCTGCGAAAGCGGGAATACAGTAACAATTAGTTGATTTAAAAAAATTTTAAATTTTAACTCCTGAAAATTTCTTAAACTTAAAGAAATGACTTAGATTAAAATTTAGATTTATAATAAATATTTTTTGAGAATATAATTAGATTCCCGCTTTCGCAGGAATTCATAAAAGGATATGCAGCCAAAAGCTAAAACAAAATCAGGCCTAAAGGCAGGAAAAACACAATCTAAAATAGGTCCGAAACAAAAAAAGGACTTGTCTTTTCCTCTGGAGAAGGAAAATTTCATTATAATCACTATAGGGGTTGTACTTATTATTGTTGGGTATCTTTTAATGAAGCAAAACTCTGTTGATGGTTTTGTACCCACTGTGATTGCTCCTATATTACTATTTTTAGGATATTGCGTAGCTATACCTTACGGGATTTTAAAAAGGCCTAAAACTGCGGTTATTACCGATAGCACTGCTGTAAACACAGAAACAGATAAGGTACCTGCTGTTAAATCTAATATTAAAGTAGGATAGAACAATTTAAAAAAATTTGAAGGCTGGATTCCAAATATTGGGTTCAGCCTTTTTTATTACAACTTGAAATATTTATTAAACATAAAAGGCCTATACTTATTAACTTTGTTTTTTGCTTTACCCGAACCTTCATTTTCTCAAAATAATTTTGAAACTAATATATTAGGATATTGGATACAATTTGATTACAAGAGTGATAACTCAATTTTCAAGCCTGCACTCGTTGGTGATGAGGTTTTACCTGGTGGATTATATTTTACAAATAATACCGTTAATGTTTTGAATGGAATTTATTCATCTAAACTTATATACAGTAGAAATTATTTTGAAAATGAGAATTTTATTGAAAGAGGAAGATCTGATTTTAACAATACTACCAAATATTATATAAAAGATAGCCTGCTTTATCTTAAGAGAAAAAATGAAAACTATTATTCATTAACTAAGATCAAAAAACTTAATAAAGATACATTAATAATATATAGCCTACTATCAGAATATACCGAATACTATGTGAAAAAAAACTATAACCATAAGTCGATAAAAATTAATAGCATAAAATATCGACGAGGCCCTTATATGTTTGGAGGACAAATATATGAAGTCATTATAAACAATTATGAGGATATTTATTATAATGGTATGAAGGATACAGATTACTTAGGTAAATATAAGGGAAGGATAGAAAAACTATTTTATGAAAATATTATACAGAAAATTAATTTAGCGAATATACCTTCTTTAAAGTCTTATTATAGTTCACCTGTTACAGATGCATATTCAGAATATTTGACAATTAACTATAACGACACATTAATAAAAAAAATTACGATATATGCTTCGGGGGGTCCAGTCGAACTTATATGGTTACTTCAATCTTTTGATTATTTTGAAATGAAGGCACACCTAATTAAATTTGATTAAAACATCCATATTTAAAATTCAGGTAAATTGTCCCGGCTGCAATATGTACCATACTATCACAAGCATAAGCGAAGGCGAGGTCTGTCAGAATTGCGGAAAGAATATTAATTTGGCCGGATTCTTCAAATCGGATATTCTCGGCGGGGTTGATAATGTGAAATACATGAACGCATTTCTTTCGGGCAATGTTGAACGAATGGGGGGAACGGGCGGTGTGGAAAATGTTGGTTCATACAGGCTCTCTTATTCTTCACAGCAAACCTATTGCGAAGAGTGCTATGAATTTATCGATGAGCAAGTCTTGCTGGAAGCAATTAAATCAGAAAAACCCGTTAAATGCACCAAATGTGGCCATTCAATGCCGTTAAAATTAGCTGATTATTCCGTATCTGATTTTCATCCTGAAGCAATCGCCATCATAAATGATTCAACCGGCATAGACCAAGCCGAAAAAAATATTGATAAAAGCTCTATGATTGTCTTCAGTTGTATGAGCTGCGGTGCGGGACTGGAGCTAACAAAGGATACTAAGCGAACAATGAAATGCTCGTATTGCGGAAATGAAAATTACCTGCCGGATATTATATGGACGAAGCTGCATACGCATAAGGAAGTATCACCTTTATTTGTAATACTTGATATTGACGGGAATGATATGAAAGAAGCCGTTAATTATTTCTTAAACGTTACTATGGCAAAAATATATGACCGGCATTTTGAAAATTTTATACGCGAATATTTTGAAAAACCGTTTACAAGCGATGCCGTTAATTCCTGGTTCAGATACTTTTTATCTGCAAAAAATAACCCGCAGGCAAGCTTCAATACGGATATTGAAAGATTGCAGAGAAGTTTTTATCAGCAGTTAACATTTGGATATGAAAATCATCGTAATAGTTTAAGAGAAATAGCTGCCGAATATGGGAATAATATTCCTGTTGAATTGCAAAATAAACTTGCGATTGATTCTGATGAAGCTGTAAGGCTGGCTTTGACAAAAAATAATTCGCTGGAAAAGAGCGTAATAAAAAAATTACAGAATGACTCGAGCCCGGTTGTTGCAGCAGAAGCAAAGAAAAAGAAAACAGGGCTATTTAAAAGCTTATTTGGATAAGTTGTAAACTTTAAACAAGGGGTTGCAACCCCTTGTCCAATTGATAAACCCGCCACTTAATCCCTAGTTATTGATTCTTTTTTCTCGAGTTATAGTTATCATACTTGCCTGATTTCTGCATCTCTTTCTTTTCTTCATCAGATTTTGTTTCGGCGGAGTTAAGTTCATCCCCGTATTTATCCATAGTTTCCATCTGCCTTTTCATTTCAGGTGAAGGAGCTACCTGGTTCATTTGTTCATTCATATAGCCTTTGCCTTCCAATAGCTTTCTCCTTGCACTCTCATAGTTACCGTCATCTGCATCTTTTAATGCCTGCTCCATTATTTCATTGGCTTCAAATATTGCAATATTCTGACGAACATTGTCATTATAGCCCTTATCGAATTCAGTCTTATTCCCTGCAGGTTCAATTGAACTTATGTTTGTTTCCTTTACAGTGTTTAAATTCAAAGTTACATCTTCATAAGATAGCTCATTTTCAAACTCAAGCTTTCTATCGATCTTTTTCCTTACATCAAACTTAATTAAAACCGATTTATTTTGCTCAGAGAACACATCTTTAAAATCAATTATAACATCATTACCTTCCATTTCATACGGATAGCCGTAAACGTGATTCAAAGCAAGATAATCTGAAGGAAATCTTATCTTCATGCGCGTTCCCTG
>DASXTZ010000112.1:0-7576 GCA_036505135.1 Ignavibacteria bacterium | reverse complement strand
TTCACAAAGCTAATGTAGTTGAATGGTGGAAATACTGAGCAGAAAAAGAAAAGTTAATGCCAATGCTAAAGAAAGCCGCGTGTTGAATATTCCACGATTGCATTTTGCACATCTTCCAACGCGTATCGAAGAACTTCCGCGGTTGAGTGAATATTTGGGCGGGCCAAAGATTTTAATTAAACGTGATGACCAGACGGGTCTCGCATTCGGCGGCAACAAAACCAGAAAACTGGAATTCCTTGTAGCCGGGGCGTTGGAACAAAATGCAAAGATGCTTATCACTGCCGGCGCATTGCAATCGAATCATTGCCGGCAGACTGCTGCTGCTGCAGCACGGTTTGGTCTGGGTTGTTCTCTTGTGCTGTATGGTGAAATGCCTGCTCAGCCATCGGCCAACCTGATGCTTAACCGGATGTTTGGTGCAGAAATAATTATGGCTGCGGATCGCGCTAATTGTGACAGGACTTTGCGGGAAACTTACGATAAAGCAGCTGCAGAGGGAATGAAACCTTATTTCATTCCGTATGGCGGATCGAATGCTATAGGAGCTCAGGGATATGTATTTGCGATGAAGGAATTTATGGAACAGAAAGTCCATGCAGACTGGATTGTGTTTGGCACATCATTAGGCGGAACGCATGCAGGCTTTGTGCTGGGTCAGCGCATGTACGGTTATAAAGGGAAAATTTTGGGGATTAGTATCGATGAATCGGAAGAGTGGCTTATGACACATATCTCTAAATTAGCGTCAGATACAAGTGAAAAAATTGGTGAGCGGATTGAGTTCAATCCTTCGGTGGTGGTGGCAAATGCCGATTACTGTCAAGCCGGTTACGGCGTGTTGACAGATTCGGAACGCGAAGCCATCCAATTATTTGCGAAGCTGGAGGGTCTGCTGCTCGACCCCGTTTATACAGGCCGTGCCGCCGCAGGGATGATCGATTTGATACGTAAAGGATTTTTCAGAAAGGATGAAACCGTTTTGTTCTGGCACACAGGGGGACAGCCCGCGTTGTTCGCGGAAAAATATGCAGGCAAAGTTTAACAAAAAAGATATAAGGATAATAAATAAATATTCAGAAAGTAAATGCTGACCAAAAAAGATTTAAATCCCAATTTATTACACGCCGAATATGCCGTTAGAGGCCCTCTGGTAGTAAGGGCACAGGAGCTTGAGAAAAAGGGAAAGAAAATAATTTACTGTAATATTGGGAATCCGCAGGCACTGAAGCAGCAACCGATTACATATATAAGACAAATTTTAAGTTTATTGGAAAATCCTGACATGCTTGAAAATCTTGACGTTTCCAGGCTGTACCCTGCTGGTATTATAGAGCGTGCAAAGAAAATTCACCACATGCTTCCCGATGGAACAGGTGCATATACGCAGAGCGCAGGAATACCCTTTGTCAGGCAGGCAGTTGCGGAGTTTATCCAAAAACGCGATGGCATTCCGGCAGATGAAAACCATATCCTGCTGACAGACGGCGCAAGCAAAGGTGTGCAAGCGGTCATTACTGCACTTATGACAAAACCAGCTGACGGCTTTATGATACCAATTCCCCAATACCCGCTTTATAGCGCAACCATTACCCTTTACGGAGCGAGCCAGATTGGTTATTACCTTGATGAAAATAACTCATGGCAGTTGAATGAAGAAATTCTCACCTCAAGCTTTGAGCATGCCAGGTCGGAACGTATTAATCCCCTGGCATTAGTAGTTATAAATCCGGGCAATCCAACAGGAGCAGTTCTTTCTTACGAAAATATTGTAATGATAATAAATTTTGCTAAGAACCATAATCTGGCAATCATGGCAGATGAAGTGTACCAAAATAATGTTTATGCTGAAGGCGCAGCATTCCATTCCTTTGCAAAGGTAATGCACCAGATGAAAGAAACAACGGTACCACTGTTTAGCTTTCACTCTGTTTCAAAAGGATACATGGGCGAATGCGGACATCGCGGCGGATACCTTGAGCTTCGCAATATCCCTGACGATGTGCTTGCCGAATTTATTAAGCTGCAGTCAATAAGCCTTTGCGCTAATACAATTGGACAGCTTACTACTTATCTTGTTGTCACTCCACCGCAAAAAGGTGATGACAGCTATGACCTGTTTGTGAAAGAGCGGGACGGTATATTAAACGACCTGAAAACAAAGGCAGAGATACTCGGAAAAGGATTGAGCCAAATTGACGGAATGACAATAGATATTCCGCAGGGCGCCTTGTACGCATTTGTAAAGCTTGACCTGCCACATACGGAAGATGTTAGCCGGATGTCGCCCGAAGAACGATTAGCATACGATACCAAACGAGATAATGATTACTGCTTGGCACTGCTTGAAGAAACGGGAATATGTGTTGTTCCCGGCTCAGGTTTCGGACAATTGCCCGGAACACTGCACTTCCGCACAACATTCCTTCCTCCAAAAGATGAAATTGAAACATTGGTTGAAAAGATGAAGGTATTTCATGAAAAATATGTAAAGCAATTAAGAATTAGAAATTAATAATTACCCTCTCCCCCAAAGCCTTCTAAAGCAGTCTTTTCCCCTCTCCTCAAGGAGAGAGGGCATGGGGTGTGGGGAGACTATATAGAAAAAAATTATAACATACAAAATAATATTAATGACTAAATTAATTTTATTATCCATAATTGTATCTCTTGTTTTAATTTATGCAACAGGCTGCAATAGTTCGAATCCTACGGGAGATTACAATAAAGTTGTAACATTCTCACAAAATAAGCCAATCAAATTTCCTGATTTTGAGCTGACTTTTACCGGAGAGCACAAGGAAACTTCTACATTTCCAAACGGGAACACATTTACCTTTACATATTACGTATTCAAATTAAAAAATAATAACAAAGCCGATTCGGTTGCATGGACAAGCGGCACAGGCGTAATAGGGCCGATACATTTTGAATTCAGCGGCTCAAAGTATTCAATAGAATTAAAATACTGGGAAAAAGAAAAGAAGAAACTCGATGAAGATGAATTGGTAATTACAAAATTTTAAATAAACTGAAATAATAATTTAACTAATAAAAAACATTAATGACCAAACTAATTACATTAACAGTATTTGTACTTTCTGCGTTAATTTTTACAGCGGGCTGCAAGAAAAAACCAGTTTACGATACAAATTACAGTACACCCGTAAAAGTTTATAAGGATAAGCCTGTAAAATTTCCTGATTTTGAGCTAACATACATGGGTCAAAGGGAAAACCCGGCTATTACTCCCGGCGGTACCCGATTTACAGAACTTTTATACGATTTCAAAATCAAAAATGAGGACGAAGAAAAGACCGTCAGCTGGGCTAATAGCGTAGGAATAATTAACCCGGTGAATTTTGAAATAGGCGGAAATAAATTCGTTATTGAGTTAGGCTATTCATCTAAAATAAAGATGGACTTAGACGAAGATGTAATAGTTATAACGAAAGAAACAAAATAAACTGACAAATACGGGAACATATGATGATATAATAGAAGGAGGGGGCATAGCAGGATGTGTCTTAGCCGAAAGATGCTGCCTGTGGCTTGTATAATATAATATTTAGTCATAAAAAAAGAGGTTATATTGGTAAACGGGGAATCTTACTTGCAGCGCAAAATCCTAATAACCGGAGCATCAGGATATGTTGGGGCTTACCTTTGCAAAAAACTTTCAAAATGGGGAACTGATATTGTAACAGCTTTATACAACACCACAGCTGGAAATTTTCCCAACATAAATTACGTAAAATGTGATATCACCAATCTTAACCGCCTTACAAAAATATTTAATGAAGCAAAACCAGACGTTGTTTACCATTTAGCATCGGTCACTCCCACCAGGATAGGAAAGAGAGGCAATGACTACGTTGAGTTTTTTAATCACTTTATCACAGGACATATTGCAAAATTATGTCAGGAACATAATTCACTGCTCATATATACTTCAACCGATCTTGTTTATGGTGAAGGTGAAAACATTACTGAGGATTCAATGCTGAATCCAAAGACAATATACGCTGAATCAAAATTAAACGGTGAAGAGGTAATAGAAAGCTTTGCCCCTAAATATGTAATTCTCAGAATGTCCCTGGTTTTCGGCTTAACGTTAAATTCATACACAACGTTTTTTGATTTAGCCTACCGCTCGCTTCGTGACGGGTTGGAAGTTAAGGCTTTTGGAGATATGTACAGACACCCTATTTATGTACAGGATGCAGTGTATAATATCCTTAAGATCCCATCAGTATACGATGAAAATTTAATAATGAACTTCTGCGGAAATGAATACCTCTCCAGATATGATATGAGCATTCAAATGGCCGAAGCGTTCAGTTTTAATAAAAATCTTATAACAAAAATAAGCTGTGACGACATTCCGGGTGAAGCTTGGGTAAAACGATTGAATTTAAACAACCAGATGATGCACTTCTATCAGCTTTTCACTAATACCTTCGAAGATAATCTTGCTAAATCTTTAAAATACAGGTATTAATTTCATTTTTTGAAATTAAACCTTATTTATAAATTCTTGTCATATAAACAATTAAACTTTTTATTAAATGCATTACTCCAAATCGCGTGTTACAAATGACCGTTTAATAATTTCCGTTTATCTTTTGTTCATTATGTTCATAGCGCTGCTTCTTGTAATGACGGCAATCAGCAGCGAATCATTATTAACATCTAATGATATTGAAAGGCTTATTGAAAGTAAATGGAACGATAACAGCTTAAGTCCTTCCAAAAAAACAAGCGATGAGGAATTTATCAGAAGGCTCTATCTTGACCTTACCGGAAGGATTCCAACCGCAGAAGAAGTAAAATCTTTTCTTGAAAATAAATCACCCGATAAGCGAAGCAAAAAAATAGACGAGCTGTTAAATTCGGAGGAATTCGGCAGATTTATGGCAGATGTATGGATGCAGATTTTATTTTCCTATGATGGAAAAAGAAAAGTGCCCCCGGCCGTTTATAAGCTGATTAAAGATGAGTTATCCTCACACTTCAACCAAAACCAGCCGTATAACAGTTTTGTATACAAACTTATAAGCGCTAATGGTTTTGTAAGCTCGAACCCCTACGTGCTGTATTCAGGAAGATTTGAAACGCCTGAGGATGCAGCGGGAACGACTATGAAAGTTTTCATGGGAAAACAGATCCAGTGCGCCCAGTGCCATAAACACCCGTTTGAAAATATTTCCCAGGAAGATTTCTACGGTGTTGCAGCATTCTTTGCAAGGAAACAGGCTTTGCCGCTGCTGCAAAAAGACCAGGCGCAAAAGATAACAAAGTTCGTTACAAGAATGGAAAAGGTTATTTCAAAAGCACGTGATAAAGAAATGGAAATGAATGTTGAATCGAGCGAAGAAATGAACAGCGAAATGCAAAATATGCCAGAGCATGAAAATGTTAAACCAAAGAAAAATAAAAACCCGGATAAATCAAACAAGAACAAAAAGAAAAAATACAATATACCTCCTCAGTGGGCTGTTGACAGCTTAAAGCAAAGGATGCAAAATCCGGTTTTTACGCCTGACCTTCTTGTTTGGGACGCTGTAAACGGGCAGATTGAATATGAAAAAAAGGGAGAAAAGAAAACGGTATTTCCAAAATACCTGGGAGGGGCATCTGAATCTCCCAATGCAGGTGTGGAAAGAAGGACACTGCTTGCTAATTTCTTAACAACTACTGAATCGAAACAGCTTGCTAAAGCCTTTGTTAACAGGTTCTGGAAGCATTTCTTCGGGTATGGTTTTATAAATCCCGTTGATGATTTTACAGAAAGCGACCCGGGCACAAATCCCGGGCTGCTTGATAAGCTTGCAGAAGAATTTTTGAGGTCAAACTTTGATGTAAAAGAATTATTCAGGCTAATAACAAATACTGATGCTTACCAGCTCTCGTCAACTCCAAACAGTACTAATAAAGATGACCATGAGTATTTTTCACGGGCAGTATTAAGGCCCCTGACTCCTATTCAGCTTACCAACTCCATACTTTCAACAAGCGGATATTTAAAGCTTAAGGGGCTGCAAAACAAAAGCGATGAGGAGATAGAAAAAATCAGATTAAGGATATTGCAGCTTTTTGTTTATACCTTTGAGGATGACGAAATGAACGAATCGGAGAATTTTTCGGGCACAATAACGCAGGCACTAATGATGATGAACAGCGACCTGGCAGAAAAAGTATCGGAAAAGAAACCGGGCAACGTTATATCACAGGTTCTCAGCCGGATAAATAATGAATCGGAAAGAATTGATTATTTATATTTGAATTCGCTTTCAAGATACCCGACCAAGAGCGAAAGAACAAAGCTGCTTTCTGAAGCTGCGGAGGATGAAAAATTTTATGAAGATTTGCAGTGGGCATTAATAAACAGCAGCGAATTTATATTTAATCATTAAAGCCACTTGCTCTCGTTACGAAACTCCGTTTCGTAACGGTTTGCCAGGCAAACTTTGCATGGATAAGTTCCCAAACAGGAGTTTGGGAACGAGGAAAAAAAGGGAAAAAATATGAAAAATAAGAAATTAGATTCCCTCTTACGAGGGAATAGTAAAACTTGCGGCTGTAAAGACCACGATAATGAAATAGAAATTTCGCGCAGAAAATTCTTATCAATCGGGATGGCATTAAGCACAGGACTGATATTTTCAAAGTTTGGTTTTGCAAGGAATGTTCACACAAAATTTCCAGAGCTATCGTTTATGAATCCGCTCAGTGCCAGGGCCGATTCTGTTATTGTATTATGGATGGCCGGCGGACCTTCGCAGTTTGAAACTTTTAATCCCAAGCCAAACAGCAAAAACGGAGGCAGCACAAAAGCTATTCAAACGATCGTTCCTGGTATTTCACTGGCCGAAAATCTTCCCCTGCTTGCCCGGCAAATGGATAAGATAACTCTGGTCAGAACACTTAACAGCAAAGAAGGCAACCATAACCGTGCCAGCTATTTAATGCACACATCATATCCGCCGGTAGGAGTGGTTAAACATCCCAGCTTTGGGGGTATCTGCGCTAAAGAGCTTGGCGGAGCTAAAGAGTTTGACCTTCCATATTTTATCAGCATTAGCGGCCCTTCTTACAGTGCTGAGTTTTTGGGTAAGGAAAATTCTCCCTTTGTCATAAGAGATGTAAATAAACCGCTTCAGAACATAGATAAATTTAAAGACGTTGACGATAAGAGATTCAACCAGCGGCTTGATATGTTATATTCAATGGAAGATGAATTCTTAAAGCAAAAAGGACTTGATGATATAACAGACCATAAAATGATTTACGAAAAATCGGTTAAGATGATGAAATCACCTCTAATAAAGGCATTTGACCTTAGTGAGGAATCGGACTTAACAAGACAATCATATGGAGATACAAACTTCGGCAAGGGCTGCTTAATGGCAAGAAGGCTGGTTGAAACCGGCGTTAAATTTGTAGAGGTCACGCTTGACGGCTGGGATACACACCAAAATAACTTTGAACGCTCTAAAAACTTATGCCAGCAGCTCGACCCCGCATTTTCATCATTAGTGAAAGACCTTAGTGATAAAGGGATGCTTGAGCGAAC
>DASXTZ010000111.1:0-4897 GCA_036505135.1 Ignavibacteria bacterium | reverse complement strand
TTTTTTGCAACGCCCGCGGTTTCTTCCAACGTTTCGCCACCAACAAATTGGTCGAAAATCGTTTTGCGAATAAGACCTTTAACCGGCAAACCCGTACGAATAGCCCAAGGAGTAATGCTAGTACCTAATTTCACTAGGCCTTGGTAGCTCATCGATTTAAAAAGAAACCTGGCCTTTTTTAATTCTTTATCTGTTTTGTAAGCAAACGCATTTTCTGTATTATCAAAAGAAATAACCGGATTTGCATCCATAGCAAGCTTTTATGATGCGCAAATATAGAGGTTTGACTTCTGAGTTTTCATGTTCTATATCAAGACAGTTTATAGTTTGAAATGTCTATGCAGCTATCCCACATGCACTTTGAATTAAGAGCTTAGAACTCTGAACCGGGAAAACTACCTTTGCAAAAAATAAAAATAATGGAATCAAGAAAGTCCTTAGAGAGTTTGACGATGATGACAGAGATAGTTCTTCCTAATGATACGAATGTGTATGGCAATTTAATGGGAGGAAGATTGATGTATTGGATGGATATTGCAGCAGCCATTTCGGCTCAAAAACATTGTAATGCACCCGTGGTTACGGCTTCGGTTGATAATATTTCATTTGAAAGTCCGATCAAGCTCGGAAACACAGTGCATATTGAAGCAAGAGTAACAAGAGCTTTCAACACGTCGATGGAAGTGCATTTAAAAGTTTGGGGCGAAGATCACATTCAGCAATATAAATACAAGAGCAACGAAGCTTATTACACTTTCGTTGCCCTAGATGCAAGCAGCCGCCCCCGGCCAGTTCCTCAACTGATACCTGAAACTGAAGAAGATAAAAAGTTATTTGAAGGAGCCTTAAGAAGAAGACAGGTGCGATTGATATTGGGAGGAAAAATGAAACCCGATGATGCGGCAGAATTAAGAGCATTGTTTGTGAAGGAATAACTAAAAGTCAAAAGTAAAAAGTGGCCCCTGTCTTTAATTTTTACTTTTGAATTTTTAATTTTTATTTATCAGCCGTTTCCCAATGATGTGCTCCCTTCATCATGTGAGACTTACTTTGTTCAATGGCGTCCATTACCTGAGCTAAAATAATTTCTGCCGGTGCCTCATAATCTATTGTGATTGGTGGTTTGAAAATAACTGAGAGCTGTGAGCCTTTTTTCTTAAACTTTAATCCTTTTTTATTAAAAGCCCTCCAAAATCCGCTGATCACAACGGGGATCACGATGGCCTTTGATTGTTTAATGATAAATGCTGTACCTTTTCTTCCTGGTGCAAAAGGCTTGGTAGTGCCTTGCGGAAATGTAATAACCCAATTATCTTTTAATGCCCTTGTAACTTTTCTTGTATCTGAAGGATCAAGCCCGCGACGAATTTCTTTTCCTTCAACCCGCCACGTACGCTTTACGGTTAAGGCCCCTGCTAAAGAAAAAAAACGGCTGATCCAACTCCCCTTCATTGTTTCTTCTGCTGCCACGTAATAAACGCTGGTAAAGGGATTTAATAAATAATAAGGAATACCTAACCTGTTTTTTTCCCCCATTTTACAGCACAAAAAATATGAAGAAAGGTGATTACATCGGCGAAATAAGTTTGATGATTACTAACAAAAAGAATATTACGGCGAGGAAGATCTTTAATATTTTCAGTACCAGAAATTTTTAATCGATTGATCCAAACAAGACCGGGATAGGAAATAATGCCAACAATTGCATAAATTAATGCCCTAACTATGCGAACTCTTTTTATTTTTTCGAAAAATGAAGACATTGAAATAAAATTACAAATCAAAAACCTCAAATCCCAGAAGTAAATAGAATTTCAATTTATTTGGAATTAAAATCTTTGATTTAGAAAAAAGGCTCCTGGAAAGGAGCCCTGTGAAATTAATAAACCTGACTAACTATCTGAAAATTTTTGAATCAACTTTTTCGTTTACTTCATCAGACTCACCGTCGTATGGTTAAGCAATGAGCCCAAAAAATTTCTAACGGTTATTTACTACAATCTTTTCAATATTCTGTACACCAGTATCACGATTAACAATTTTCAAACTATACATGCCTTGTACAAGATTATCAATTTGAATTGTATTTCCTGTTATCCCTTTCCATTGTTTTATCATTCTTCCGCTCACATCCATCAATATCACATCACGTGTACCTTCTGCATCATCAAATACAACATTTACTCTGCCATCGCTACTTGGGTTTGGATATACAATGATCTTGCCGCTCTGCTCAAATCCACGTACCGCCCTGATCTCGCTGAATTTCGAACGACCATCAATATCTACTTGCTTGATACGGTACTGGGTAACTCCCTGTGAAGAATTCACATCACTAAATGTATATGACAAAGGTGAAGTGCTGTTTCCATCAGCAGCGTGAGAAGGAATAAAGGCTACCGCATCCCATACTCCTGCACCCATATTTCTCAGAATGGCAAAACCACTGTTATTGACTTCTGTAGCTGTTTCCCATTTTAATGCAACACCTGTGCGGTTAACACGTGTGGCTGTAAAGGATTTAAAGGTAACAGGCAGCGGAGCACAAAGACTAGTTGGTATTAAAAATACAGACGTACCATTTGCAACCCCGCCGGTTAAGGTTACTACCAATATAAGATCCTGGTTAAAATTAACAGCGGGTATGCTACCTGTGACGCTGAGAGTTGCTCCGCCGGCAACTGTAAACTGTGTCGTATCCTTGATGAGTGAGTCAACAGATGTTGCCAAATGCTGATCACCATTTACATCAGCATACACCAAATAGTAACCCGTTAATGTTGTTCCAGATACATTATTGATAGCAGCATTATAAGTTAGCGTAGCGCAGCTAGCTGCAAACGGTGAGCCTTTGCTTATATAATTTATAGCGTACAAAATATGACAACTCACGCATTGTACAGTTTGTCCCTGAGCAGCTTGGCTTGACCAGAAATCAAGCGCCATGAGAAAAGGAGTATTACAGGCAACAGGAAATGTTGCAGTAACACCCGTTAAAACAAAAAATGCAGAGCCATCTGGTAAAATCGTTTTGGTAATCGAGCCAACAGATGTAAGAGTTAGCCCTGGATCAGGTGTGTAAGTAGACAATACAACAGGTTGGTCGCTGCTATTATCAATAGCAATATTCAAAAAGGTACCAGCAAGATCTGCTTGCAGTGGCACCGGGCGTGTAGTTCCAGGACCAGGGTTTCCATTTGTGCAATCAAAAAAATTAGGATATGCCGATTCAGCCCAGGCATGCAGGAAAATAAATTTATTTCCATTATTATTCTCCATGGTAAAACTCAAATCAAAAGTTGCCGTGCAAGTTCCGGGTGTTTGAGTTGCCGCAGGTACAATGTTCTGAATCAAAATATCAGATGCTGTGCACTGGGCGCTTGTTTTTTGCATTGCAACTACTAAAGAAGTTACAATTACCAGATAGCGTAGAGGTGTTTTCATAAACCTTAATTAAGAATTATCAATTGAGCTAACGTTAAACTATTTTTCAGGAATGGGCAGTTTTTACAGAGGGATTAGACTTAAAATACGAATTGAGGAGTACGGGAATTATTATTTACTAAAAAAGCGTACCAAAAAAAAAATCCATTAATTAGCCGGAACTTATTATAAAAAATATATAAACATTGTGGAGATTATTCTACAATCTTACCGTTTTTGAATAAAGGATTGCGAGACTCGCAATTTTTTGTAAAGGAACATTCCGTCAATCAACTCAAGTTTAAAATCAGCAACAATCTTATAGCGTTAAATCATTTAAGATGATGATCTATTCTTGTAACCAGATATTTAAAATCATAGGGTTTTAAAACAAAATCGTCGGCCCCATATTTTGAAACATCAACGCTGGTTTCCGGAAAAGCAGAATATAAAATGACCTTGATGGGTTTTGTTTCAGGATTATTTTTTAACTGGAGACAAATATTTCTTCCATCCTGATCACCCAATTTTATGTCCAACAAAATCAGATCTGGCCGGAATGATCTGACTACCTGAAAAACATTTTCGGCGCGGGCCAAGGAAAAGACATCAAAACCTTTTTGTCTAAGCATCGAGCTGCCCAGAAACAGTAAATCAGCATCATCATCTATGACAAGAATCTTAGTCATTTGCAGGGACCATTAATATGCAACTCGCTTTATAATAAAGGAATCGATTTTAGTAGGTTTGAATTAGTGGCCTACTTGCGGTTATTTTAATAGGTAGGATAAAAAACGAGCCTCCATTTTGCTGCAATAATTATGCAAATCAATTCGATTTGATTGGACACAAAAAAGAGAAATGCAGTGAGCTTATTTTCAAATAAACCGCATTTATCGTCGCAAGTAATTTTACGATCGGACAAACAATAGTTGTCGATTAAATGTAGAACGCTTTCCACATTTGGTTTTGCCGCTTGTAATGAAAGCATTGAATTCATAGCTATTTAAAAAAAAAATTTACTGGCCTTAAAATTGAAATAGGCTTTCACTCAAGGTTTTCCGATATGAAACATTTACTCTACAACTTAAGGCATAAGGCAGATTTCATTTTACAGAACAATACGGCAACAAAAGATCGTCCCTTGGGTTTTCAAATCGCAGTTGTTACCCTTTTTACCATTGATATAGTAGCATTTATTATGTTTTGCATAATCAAAATAATTTCTCAATAAAGTGAACCGGTATAAAAAAATAAAACTTAGAAAAACTCTTCTTCTCCTTCTGTCTATTATCTTTTTAATAGTTGTTGTTATTCTAGGGGAGAAAAAAATTATCTGAGTAAACTTTAGTGGGTGGATAATTAAAACGGGAGTTGGAAACCAAATAAAAAGCGTCCCACAGAATTGTGAGACGCTTTTGCTATTAGAATAAATCATTTATTCGCTTTTCTTATTGTCATCAGACTTTTCTTC
>DASXTZ010000110.1:0-13528 GCA_036505135.1 Ignavibacteria bacterium | reverse complement strand
ACTCCCTGGCAGAAATGATTGTTTCTATGGCAAAAAAAACAGGATTAGAAAGAGTTGTACTAACAGGCGGGTGTTTTCAAAATAAATATTTGCTTGAAAAAGCAATTACAAGATTAAAACAGGAAAATTATAAGGTGTATTGGCATCAAAGAGTCCCAACAAACGATGGTGGAATATCATTGGGACAGATAAAATATGCTTCATTAAATAATGGAGATAGATAATGTGTTTAGCAGTACCGGGGAAAATATTAAGTATCGATGACTCACGAAGCGAAATTGTCCGTTCGGGCAAAGTCAGCTTTGGCGGAATTATCAAAGATGTAAATTTAGCCTACACTCCGGAAGCAAAAGTAGATGATTATGTTATCGTTCACGTAGGTTTTGCATTAAATACACTAGACGAAAAAGAGGCTATGAAAGTATTTGAGTATTTGAAAGAGATGAATGAGCTTGAAGAGGAAACAAACCAGTATTCGTCAGACGATTCTAAGTCGTCGGACGAATAAGAATTTTAATACCCCTCTCAATGTGGAGAGGGTTGGGGGTGAGGTTGAAATACGTAAACGAATATAGAGAAAAAGATTCATCGGAGCGCTATTCGAAACTTATCCATGATATTACCACAAAACCATGGAATATAATGGAAGTATGCGGCGGGCAGACTCACGCCATCGTTAAATTCGGAATTGATGAGCTGCTCCCTAAAGAAATCAATCTCATTCATGGGCCGGGCTGTCCTGTATGTGTCACTTCGCTTGAGCTTATTGATAAATCAATCGAAATAGCCTCACAGAAAAATGTAATATTTTGTTCATTTGGGGATATGATGCGCGTGCCGGGCTCAAAAAAAGATCTCTTAACTGTAAAAGCAGAAGGTGGGGATGTGCGCATGCTGTATTCGCCGCTTGATGCAGTAAAAATAGCAAAAGAAAATCCCGGCAAGGAAGTTGTATTTTTTGCAGTTGGCTTTGAAACAACCGCTCCGGCAAATGCAATGGCTGTTTACCAGGCAAAAGAGCTTGGTTTAAAAAACTTCTCAATTCTTGTTTCACATGTTCTTGTTGCTCCTGCAATGGAAGCTATATTATCTTCCAAATCAAACAGAGTGCAGGGATTTCTTGCTGCCGGACATGTTTGCACAGTAATGGGTTACAATGAGTATTTTCCTATTTCGCAAAAATATAATGTGCCAATTGTTGTAACAGGTTTTGAACCGCTGGATATTTTACAGGGGATTTACATGTGCGTAAAACAACTCGAGGAAAAAAGATTTGATGTTGAAAATCAATATGCACGGGCGGTTAAAAGAGAAGGGAATCAAAAAGCTCAGGAAATAATTAACAAGGTTTTTAAAATTGGAGCAAGAAAGTGGCGCGGCATAGGAGAGATTCCGGATAGCGGGCTGGTTTTACAAAATGAATATTTAGATTTCGATGCCTCACTTAAATTCGGTTTGGCTGATATGAACGTGGAAGAGCCAAAAGAATGTATAAGCGGCTTAATACTGCAGGGAATTAAAAAACCCAATGAATGCCCTGCATTTGGTAAAATTTGTACGCCCGAACATCCTCTTGGAGCAACAATGGTTTCATCAGAAGGTGCATGCGCTGCGTATTATAGGTACAGAAAACAATAACAAATTGAAACACAAAGGCCAAATAATAATGAGATTTAATTCGAATTTAACTATGAGATCCTTTGGATTTAACTATGAGATCCTTCGCTTCGCTCCGGAATAAAGATGAAAGAATTTACATTACAATGTCCGATTCCAATTAGTGATTACCCTAAAGTGCTTTTAGCACACGGCGGCGGGGGAACGCTTATGCACCAGCTTATCGAAAAGATGTTTATATCAGCCTTTGGAAACGACTTCTTAGAACAAGGTCACGATTCAACTGTTTTAAATATCCCGAAAGGTAAGATAGCTTACACAACCGATTCTTATATAGTAAAGCCTTTATTCTTCCCGGGCGGCGATATAGGCTCCCTTGCTATTAATGGCACTATCAATGATCTAAGCATGAGCGGCGCAAAACCGCTTTACATCAGCCTTGGCTTAATAATAGAGGAAGGCTTTGGTATGGAAGAGCTATGGAGGGTAGTAACTTCTGTTAAAGAAGCAGCAGAAAAGGCAAAAGTAAAAATAGTTACAGGAGATACTAAGGTTGTTGATAAGGGAAAAGGAGACGGCATATTTATCAATACTTCAGGTATAGGGGTAATAGAACACTCTTTAAATATTGCTCCCGGTTCTATCCGGCAAGGTGACATCATCATAATTAATGGTGATGTCGGAAGACACGGGATTGCGATTATGTCTGAACGCGAAGGGCTTGAGTTTGAACACAAAATAGAAAGCGATTGCGCATCCCTAAATGAAATAGTGCAAAACATATTGGATGCAGGGATTGAGGTTCATTGCATGCGCGATTTAACCCGTGGGGGACTCACCAGCGCATTAAATGAGCTTGCGGTATTTTCGAAAAGCGAAATAATTATTTCCGAAGCCGACATTCCCGTCTGTGAAGATGTGCAGGGAGCATGTGAAATACTCGGCTTTGACCCCCTTTACGTTGCCAACGAAGGTAAGTTTATTGTTTTTGTTCCTGAAAAAGATACAGAAAAATGTTTGCAGGTTATGCGAAAGCAGGTGTATGGGAAAGATTCATGTGTGATTGGAAAAGTTGTATCGATATCAGATGCGGGAATAGTTAAGCTTAAAAGCGGGATAGGTACTACTAGGATTCTTGATATGTTAAGCGGCGAGCAATTGCCAAGGATTTGTTAATATATATTGCTAGCGAAGCAATCTCATAATCCTTCTATTTATTAATTTCAAAAAATGTTGTAAGAAAAGACTGAACAAAAAATTCAGCCTTTTTAGTTTAATTCAGATTTTATACCATCAACAAGTATCTTCTGAATTTTTTTATCAATGCACTCCAAAAAAAATGTCAGGCTGAACGACCTGACACATAAAAAAATGAGATTGCTTAGTCGTCCCGAGTATTCGGGACTCCTCGCAATTTAAACTAATTCACCGTAACATCAATCTTTACGCTTGTTTCAATATATTTCTTAACTTCAGCATACATTGAATCAGCATCCAGTCCTGCCTGGTGCAAAACGCTCTCAGCCGAGCCGCTTCCAAGGTAATAACCACTTCTGAATGGATGCAGAATTCTGTATCGTGCCTCAAAGCCAGTTATCCATTTATACATAGTTGGCAGGGTAAATCCGGTAATACCAAGTGCATTTCTTCTAACCGTATAGGGAAGAATGGCTATCCTCTCTTCTTTGGGATTTGCATCGTACAGCTCTGCGCTTGAAACATGATATATATTCATATTATATCCGTCTTTATCAAGTTTTGGCAGTACCTTAGTAACAAATTCAATTGTTACGCCGCTTTCCTGCAGAATCACCGAACCGTCAAGTCTCTGATTCGGGTCTGCTTTTCTAAGAGCATAAACTCCTTTAACTGCTTCAATTGCCGGCGCTATATTTAATTTTTCCCTGTCTATAACAACTTCATTTGGTCTTGTTACAAAGGGGGAAAGAACTGCCGGTCTTTTTTTCAACCCCGCAATAAGTAATGGCCAAACCTCACCCGGTTCCCATGGCGTAAGAGTAATTAATATTCCCGGAGGAAAGTTTTCTTCTATAAGCTGCAAGCATTGCGGGTCGGCATGAGTTGGCCCGTCCTCGCCCGTTTTCAATCCTGCATGAGCATTGATAAGTATCCAAGTATTGTAATTGCCGCCATAATGCATAACCTTGTTTTGCTCGCCAATTCCATGCAAACGGGCGGCAGTATGTTCCATTGCCGAAATAAAAGCCCCGTAAGATGAGCTTACCCCGATATGTTTTCCAAATGCAGAAAGTCCTCCAATCATTGCACCCATTGCATCTTCACATATTCCTCCTATAGCAAGTATTCTTGAGCCGGGATTATCAACGGAATCAAAATACCCATCAGGAAAGCCCTTACCAACAAGATTTACGGAAGTTGAGCCAAGCAGGTCAGCAGCAACACCAAGCAGCGACCCATTTGAAACTTTATTAATGTATCCCAGCGAGGAACCAAGTACACCTCTTAATGTTGTTACCTCACCCGGTGTTATTTTAAGTTCTGGTGGAGTATTTTTTTCAGATATTGCATTGTTTTTATAAATTGTCTGCAGGTTTGCTTTCTTCTCCTGCGGTTTTCTTGATTTTTTTATCAAGCGCAATTTGCCTATCTCTATTGCCTGACCAAAATATTCAAGTGATTTATCGCTTTCGAGCGCATTTCTTACCGCCATCAATGTATCATAAAAACATTTTTCAAGGTTATCCTGATTTGCTTCTCCTGAAAATCGCGGAATCAAAGCTTTAAATGTATCTTCAAATTCTTTGCATGCCTGGTAATAACCTTCGGAATTTAATTTATGTCCTGCACCATGGGATGCCCTGCCCTCAATACCATATTTCCATCCTTTTATTGTTCTGTAAACAATTGCAGTTGGCATTTTATTGATTAACTTTAATGCAAATGCCTGTGCTGCCGCAATTTTTTTGAAATCCTTACCGTCATCAACATATATTACGTTAAAATCATGCAGGTAGCAAAGCTCAACGGGATTCCATTGCACATAGTCACCTTTTTTATCACCTTCTCTGCACACGCTGTTTGAATCAATCGATGCCTGGTTAAAATCAATATGTAAAATTATATTATGAATTCTCATTGCAGAGGCTGCAGCAAAAGCTTCGGCAACTCTGCCGGGAGTCATTCCGCCCTCACCTTCCACAACATGAACTTTTGGTGCTTTTTCTCCAAAGTAATCAAGCAGTCCCAATGCATAACCGAATGAAGAAGGAACGCCTACGCCGCTGGCTCCGGTAGCAAGCTTAACATGCGGCGTTGCCGGAGTAGGATGGCCATCCAAAGCTTTTGCATTATATTTTTTAAACAGCGGTAAAGTATTTGTTGGATTCTTTCTGAACCCGAGCAGATCTTCAAGCCTTAATTGCAGTTTTTCTTCCGGCAGCAAATCGGGTTTATAAGCTCTAACCAGTTCATTCCTTATAGCCCACATTGCATAAAGGCCAAGAGCTTTATGGCCTGCTGCATAAACAAGTATATCAGCCTCATCTGCAAACGGTTTTGAGATATCAAAATCAAGCACGTTATAAAGAACCGAGGAAACAAATCTGCCCGATGAGATCGAGCCGCCGGGATGTCCGCTGGTCGGGACAAAATTATACAGTATTGCGCATAAAGTTCTGTATATAATATCAAGCTTCTCAAATTGCTGTACTTCATTTTCTTCAAGAGCCGAACCCGCTTTTAATATATTATTTATGTCATAATATTTACCGCGCCTGGTTGAAAATCCAAGTGGTGAAGATTGTATGTTATTATAAACTAAGTTTTCCATAATTCGATTAGATATAGTTTAGTAAACTATTCAAAATTAAAGTAAATACCACAATAAATAATATGATTTAGCTTAGCAAAATATATGATTTTAATCATGTTTTAATATGATTTATGTAACGATCTTTAAATTCCAACAATTCAATGTTTTAAACAAAAAAGTGGTTCACGTTAGTAATTTGTATTATAAGTAAAAAGTTTTGTATCTTTACATTAACTTCATCCAAAAAATATGTTTAAAAATGACCACAAAATTGACAATTGCTGCAATAATTTTATTGTCTTTTTTAATTCAAAAATGCGGTGATGATCCTGTAAATGCATCCCAAGATTTTGTAAGCGGCACTATTACTTATATCGATACTCTGCTTAATTATGATAGCGGATATTATGCTGTATCCATCTATGGCGATAATACAAACCCCTTTTCGCATCCCCCTGTAAGAACCGATTCAATAACTCCCGTGATTCAAAACGGAACACCAACATCATATTATAAGGTAACGGGATTAGCCTCGGCAAGTTATTATATTGGAGGTATATGGATAAACAGGTCAAACGGAAACGTAACTTTGTTGGGGGTATACGGCTGTGATGAAAATATAAACTGCACAAATCCTACTAAAGTCACAATTCCGAATTATTCCGGTACCGGGCAGCTCAACTTCAGAAGCAAGACTCATTAGGTTACTACCAAGCAAAACAAACAAATATTTAGAATGAAACTTATTATGCTAATAAAATGAAAAATCAAAGTTTAAAAATGATTTTAATGTTATTTCTTTTTCTGATACTTTCTCAGAAGGCTCATACACAAGTTCAAAAGATCGATTCGCTGCAGTCACATGATGTGTACAACGATTACAATCCGGATTTAGTGATACCTCCTTATATTTATTATCCTCCAACACTTGATAATTCACTTGTTTATACGAATGTGAATGTTTCCAATAATCCTCCTGCACCTCATAACGAACCTTCGGTTAAGATAAGCAGGAAGAATCCGAACCGGGTAGTTGCAGCCTGGCGGGATTTCAGAATTAGCTATAACCCCGCTTTCAGAAGGGTAGGTTACAGCTACTCCACAAACTATGGAGCCACATGGTCAGCAAGTGCGCTTCTGGATTCTACTTTGCTGGGGAGCGGCTTGCTAAGAAACAGCGATGCCTCCGTAACAGTGGATACTGCAGGTAATTTTTATATCACAACGATTGCATTGAACAATTCTAATGGCAACGGAACTCTGGCCATTTTTAAATCAACAGACGGCGGTGTCACATTTCCAATTGGGCAAATCTTAGCTCAGGGTTCAGGCGAAGATAAAGAGATGGTTACAACCGATCTGGTTCCGGGAAGTCCTTACAGGAATAATATATACATTAGCTGGTCGAGATTATCACTTTCTCCCGATATACGGCTCATACGATCTTCCAATGCAGGCCAGTCGTGGTCGGCTCCCGTTTTTGTAAGTTCACCATCTACAAACGGACAGGGTTCGGATCCGGCAGTAGGGGTTAACGGCGAAGTTTACGTTGTCTGGGTATCTTATTCTTACACAACTCAGTATTTTAACAAGTCAACCGACGGGGGACTTACATTCGGCAGCCCGATGATTATAGCTTCAGGAACTGCTCCGTTCATACCATTTTCTCAGAGCGGCCCCACAACTTTTCCGTCAATTGCTGTCGATGTTTCCGGGGGACCAAGAAACGGCTGGATATATGTAACCTGGGGCGACGGAAGGAATGGTGATGCCGATATATTCCTGTCGCGCTCTACTGATCATGGAAGCACCTGGTCGGCAGCGCAGAGGATAAATAATGATGCTTTGAACAATGGAAAAGTTCAGGCATGGCCTTGGATTGCAGTCAATGATTCAGGCAAGATTGCGATTCTGTTTTATGATACAAGGAATACGCCCAATACCAGTATAATAGAAGCCTGGCTCGCTCGTTCTGATAACGGTGGAGTGAGTTTTACGAACGAGGTATTAAGTTCAGAACAATCTCCGACAAACAGGCCTAATTCCGACGTGCGGTTCGGTGATTACATTGGGAATGATTTCTGGGGGAATAAAGTGGTTCCGGTATGGACTGACGAAAGAGCGGGCGGATATGATCAGGAAATATATTCAGCAGTGGTTGATATCACTACCGGTATCGAGCCGGCTGTAAACAGAATACCTAACAACTATGAGCTTGAACAAAATTATCCAAATCCATTCAATGCTATGACAACAATAGGATTTTATCTGGATAAGACAAGCAAGGTTACTTTAAAGGTTTATAATGAGCTGGGTAGTGAAATTACAACTCTTCTTGATGGATGGGTTGATAAGGGCAAGCAGCATGTGAACTGGTATGGTGATAATTTTGCATCAGGAATTTATTTTTATAAGATGACCGTGCAGGGAACGGAGTCGGGAAATTTCACAGCTACACGGAAGATGATTCTGGTAAAATAAGATAATAGAAGCTAATTAACCTGGCAGGTCTTAAACTTAATGACCTGTCAGGTTTTTATTTATCCTTCATAACTATGCTTAGGGTACCAGTCTGTACCCCTGCCTTCAGGTGTATAATCATACAAGTTCCACAGGGGCCAAATCATATCAACATGCCTGCCATTTTGTCCAGGTTCGGGCGGAACATATAATAATTCGGTAGCGTAGAAATGAAAAATCCCATCCGGATTCTTTGAAAATACATTCAAAACAGGAAGCTGACTACCCTTTTCATTTTCAGCGAAATAATCTTTGTTGTAACTGTTTTTGGCTGAAGAAAGAAATCTCAGCTTGTGCCACCCCTTTTTATCAATCCATTCTTTGATTCTTTCAACAGGCGACTTGGCAACTGCAACGAAGTTAATTCTGTCATTCGCATGATGAACCATACCGTTAACCCCATCCATAATTGATGAGCAGCTGGTACACGGAACCTTATCATTCGGGCCAAACATAAAACTATAGATAATTAATGTATCTTTGCCGGGCTTAAATAATTCCGATAATTTTGTTTGCTTAACGCTGCCTGATTTATTCAATTCTTCAAAAACGTAATCTTCCTTAATTTTTCCACCCATAGGCAATTGACGCCTTAAAGCAGCAACCTGTTCAATTTGCCTTCTTAAAATAATTTCTGCTTCAAGGAGCTTATCGCGGGCTTCGCGGTATGCCAGACTCTCGTTTGGAAATTGTTTTTCATGCATAATTTTTTGAAAATTTAATTGTTTATAGAACAACGTTCATGGAAATTAAAACAGGACAAGTTATCTAAAGGTTTTAAAATTTTCTATTGAAATTACGTGGTAGGGCTTTAACTATGCTGGGGCGATGTAGTGTTTTCGGTTATAGCTTAATTTCAAGCTTTTCCTCCATCCTTTCAAAATCATGCTTAGATTCCAAACCTAATTCTCTATCTATATCCTGAAAATCATAATACAGTTTTTCCAGTTCTTTTTCATCAAACAACATTTCTGCCATCTGAAAAAGTTCATGATCTTCTACTGCAATGTGATCAAGAAGCATTTCGGTATATTTGAACATAAGCTTGCTGCTTTCTTCATAATTACCTGAATCAGCTGCCGACTCAATTGATTTAACTAACTTTCTAAAATCCTCATGGTTTTCAAGCATTTCCTGAATAATGCTATCTTTAAGCATATCATTTTTTTCACACATTAGCGGAAACAACAATTTTTCTTCTTTATAATGATGAAACTTATCGGCATAATTTCTGAAAAAATTAATTAACTCTAATATTGTTTTTTTATATAACTCAGGGTTACTATTTGCAAGAGCAGCAATTTTTTCCCTGTAGTTTATAACAGATTTAATTATATCATGTTCGTTATATAGAATTTCGATTGATTTATCCATAGAGTTATTTATCTTTTCCCAGTTCCAAAAGACTGTTTTTAATGTAAACTTTTATCATTTCCCTGCGAAAGGTTCTCGTTAGCATTTCATTATCAATTGACCTTGCTTTTTTAAGCGCTGTTTTAACAAAATAATCAGCTTCAGTATCCTGGTTACCTTCAATAATTACGGGGGCGGGGTCGACGCCAGCCAGGACAACCTTGATTTTCCCGCTGCTATCCAAAGAAACAGAGCTGGTTAATGATGTAAAATCCAGGCTATTTCGCTCTCTGAGCTTTTTGAAAACAACATTTAAGCTTCTGCCCAAGGGGAGAAATATTCCGGTTATGAGTGATGTCTTCTTCAAACTGCGCGGATCAATTCCATCCCCCGTGTAAATATCTTCAAGCTTCATTAATGATATTCCGTCTTTATCAGCAACTTCAATTAAAGCATCCATGCTGATTAATACGGGAGCCATATCAGAAACAAGCTCAGAATAACACTTTTTTGTGCTTCCTGTAGCAATGCATACATCGCCCTCGCATTTAAGACAATAACCAATTGCTTCGCGCCACCAATCTGACTGGTTATAATAAAAACATCTGTTTTCGCAAAGAATATTCCCTCCTATCGTTGCAGTTGCTCTTATAAGAGGCGACCCGACCGAATTTGCAGCTTCAATCAACGCCGGGAATTCATTAAATATAGTTTCGTTTTTGCCAAGGTTTTTTAGCTTAACCACTGAGCCTATTTTCAATTTGTCTGCTGATAAATTGATTTCTTCAAGTTCTCTGATTGCCGAAACGTCTATCAGGCATGAAAATTTATCATTGCCCTGGAATCTATTTGCAAAAACATCAGTTCCGCCTGCTACATATTGAAAATCATCAATATGTTCATGGGAAGCTTCTATTGCCTCCTTGACTGTCTTTGGCTGCAGATATATTTTTTCTTTTGTTATCAATCTATTTTATTGAAGCAATTTCTTTTTTATTTTTCTTTATTCCGCCCAGTATTTCTTCCGGATTTATAGGAAGAGACCGAACTCTCACACCCACTGCATCATAAATTGCATTCGCTATTGCCGGTACGGAAGGATGTAAAGCGCCCTCGCCGCATTCTTTTGCTCCGAATGGTCCTTCAGGGTCAATAGATTCTATAATAGTAGTATCAAACATTGGCGTATCAACGCTGGTTGGAATCTTGTAGTCAAGGAAATTGGCATTCACCATCATACCATTATGATATTTCAGTTGTTCGCTAAGCGCTTGTCCCATTCCCATATGCCATGAGCCTTCAAGCTGCCCTTCCACAGCCAGAGGATTTATTGCCCTTCCGCAATCATGTGCTCCCCACATATTTTCAACTATTACTATTCCCGTTTGCAAATCTACATTAACCTGAGCAACAACCGCACCGAAGCTGTATGATGGACTTAATCCCGCCCCCGCTCCTTTAAAATCACCGCCCAGCTTAGGTGAATTATAGAAACCGCTGGTATTCAATGCACCAACTTTCCTCGTCGCTATTTCTACTGCTTCAACCCAGCTTAAATCAATTGACCTGTCATTGGAAAAAACTCTTTCATTCAAAATGTTCAGCTCATCGGCTGAAATTTTCTTATTTACCGCAACTGACCCCAGAATTTTGTTTTTAAGATTTTCCGCTGCCATTTTTGCGGCATTTCCTGCCATAAAGGTAACCCTGCTGGAGTAACTGCCAAGGTCTATCGGCGTAAGCAGCGTATCGGCTGCAAGAACAAAAATATTATCCATGCTGAGCCCAAGCACTTCAGCTACAATTATTGCAAGCATTGTGTCGCTTCCTTGCCCGATATCGCTTGCTCCTGAGCTAATAAGAACACGCCCGTCCAAATCAACCTTCAAGTGTACAACAGATTGCGGGTATTCATTCCAGTGTATCGGCAGGTTGCTGCCGCTGATGTAAAATCCGCATGCAACGCCTATGCCTTTGCCTGAAGGCAGTTTGCCGAACTTATCTTTCCACCCCGACCTTTCACGAACTGCCATCAGGCTTTCTTCGCTGCCGTTAGAAGTTATCCTGAATTGCCCTATTGTTAATGTATTAGAGGGAAGGAAATTCTTTAATCTTAATTCTATTGGGTCTGTGTTTAATTTTCTTGCAGCCTCATCTATTAACGTTTCAATTGCAAACCGGGGATTTACTGCCCCATGTCCTCTCATCGCCCCGCACTGTGGTTTATTGGTGTAAACCCTTCGGGTCCTGAATCCAAAATTATCTATATTGTACGGAGCCTGAAGTAAAACACCATTATAATAAGTTGTAACAACACCAAAGCTTCCATAAGCTCCCCCGTCAATGACAATATCAGCATCAATCGTACTGAACTTTCCGTCGTCACCAATTCCTAAAGCCATGGTTATTTTTGTGGGATGACGCCCGTGATTTGTTAAAAATACTTCTTCACGTGTAAGCTTAACTCTAACCGGCCTGCCTGTAACTTTTGCCATGTGAGAAACAATTATTTCATGCGGAAAAGGATCACTTTTGCCGCCGAAACCGCCTCCCACGTATGGCTTGATAACTCTTATTCTGTTCATAGGCTCACCCAGCACTTTAGCAAGATACCGGTGCAGATAATGCGGCACCTGTGTAGCTGATATAATAGTGAGGCCATTCTCATCCCAGTATGCTGATGCGGCATGAGGTTCTGTAAAGGCATGGTTCAATCCCTGGAATGAAAAATCATTCTTGACAACATGAGAGGATTTTTTCAATGCTTCCTTCTGGTCTCCGAACCTTAACTCAGCTTTCTTATGGATATTGTTATTGTATTTGCAATGCGCATGAATCTTTTCATTTTCACCTATGTCCTCCAATGATTCATCAATTTCAAAGAATGGTTTCATTGGAGTATATTTTACTTTTATCTTACCGCATGCATCATTTGCAAGCTGCTCGGTTTCAGCAGCAACCGCGGCAACAATTTCTCCAATATATCTTGTCTTATCAACTGCCATTGCAGTTTCATCTTCAGAAATTGGAAGAACGCCGAATTTTACTGGCAGGTCTTTTCCGGTAATGACTGCTTTTACTCCTTCTGATTTAACGGCCTGAGAGATATCAATTTCATCAATTCTTGCATGAGGATAAGTGCTCCTTAAAAACCTGCAGTATAATGAATTCTTTAACTTAATATCATCAGCATAATCAGCTTCACCTTTTACTTTTTTTATTGCTTCAATGTAAGGCCTTGGTTTGCCCACCACGCTGAACTTTCCATTATTCTTTATATTTCCATTTACGGGTTTTTTAGCGCTAAGTTCCGCCGCGCATTCAAAAATTGCTTCGATAATTTTTTTATAACCAGTGCACCTGCATAGATTTCCGGATATCGCCTCCTGTATTTCTTCTATTGTTGGATTCGGATTTTCTTTAATAAAGGCAAGGGATGTCATTACCATACCTGGAGTGCAGAACCCGCATTGTATTGCCCCTTTTTCAACCAGTTTCCCCTGCAGCCTGTGAAGTTTTCCGCCGGCGGCAATAGCCTCTATAGTTGTAATGTTTTTGCCGTTGCAGCGAACAGCAGGAGTTATACAGCTCATAACGGGTGTCCCCTCAATCCATACGGTGCACGACCCGCAGCTCCCCTGTTCACATCCAATCTTAGTTCCGGTCAATCCAATTTTGTTTCTGATTGTGTCGGATAGCAGTTCCTGCTCTTCTACAAGAAGATTATGAAGCTTACCGTTAACCGTTATTTGAATCTGTCTCATGCGTTTGCCTTATGAGGAGAGATTTGCGCCAATACTTTTTCCGCCGTCAACGTAAATAACCTGCCCGGTGATAAATTGAGTTCTTTCTGAAACAAGAAATGATACTGCATTAGCTATATCTTCTGCTTTTCCTATCGATTTTGTTGGCTGCGCATCTATGAGTTTCTGCAGAGCTTCTTCTTTAAGTGATCTTGTCATAGGTGTATCTATCAATCCGGGCGCAATTGCATTTACTAAAACATTAAATTTTCCAAGCTCCAGTGCAAGTACTCTTGTCAGCCCAACAATACCTGCTTTTGACGCAGAATAGTTGGATTGCCCGGGATTTCCCAGCCATGCGCGCGATGAAATATTTACAATTCTGCCCAATTTCTGGTCTTTCATAACTTTTGCGGCTTCGCGGCACATAAGCCATGTGCCTTTTAAGTTGGTATTTATAACCGAATCAAATTCTGCAGCCGGCATTTTATGAATCATATTA
>DASXTZ010000109.1:0-4762 GCA_036505135.1 Ignavibacteria bacterium | reverse complement strand
GGATTGTTGGATCCTTATGTACCTAGTCCGACCAAGCCATGGAACAAAAGGCTTGTTACTCACCTATTGAACCGGACGATGTTTGGGGCAAAAGCTGCGCAGATAAACTCTGTAGTCAGCCTGACTCCATCTGAAGCAGTTGACCTTTTATTCCCGCCTTATTCAGCGCCTGATCCACCCGGAACCTGGGTTACGGAAGCGCCTGATTTTAACTCGCCGTATAACGCACAAAGAATGGGACAGCTAAGGACATGGTGGGTAAGGCTGATGTATGAACAGCCTGTTTCTATAAGAGAAAAACTAACATTATTCTGGCATAATCATTTTGTATCCGAGGGCGGGACAGTAATTATTCCACAGTATATGTACATTCAAAATGGAATATTCAGGCAGCAGGCTTTCGGAAATTTCAGAGACATGACCAAACAGATAACAAGGGATCCTGCTATGCTGATTTACCTTGACGGAAGATATAATGTTGTAGGTAACCCCAATGAAAATTATGGAAGAGAATTACTGGAACTCTTCACAATGGGGATCGGAAATTATACTGAGACTGATATCAGAGAGGGTGCAAGGTCTTTAACAGGATGGATCCTTTCCGGGTTAAATTCAGTGTTTGTCCCATCCCGGCATGATTACGGCAACAAAACCTTCCTTGGCCAAACAGGTAATTTTAATGACGAAGATATAATTAATATTGTGTTTAGCCAGCCTGTAACAGCAAAATTTATATGTAAAAAATTATATAAAGCCTTTGTTCATGAGTCAGGCAATATGTCTTATGCAAACCAGGTTATCGATGAAATGGCAATTATACTCAGGAATAATAACTATGAACTTGAGCCGCTGTTAAAGATTCTTTTCAAAAGCAAGCTGTTTTATTCCGATGACATATTAAGCTCTGTAATAAAAAATCCAATTGACCTGATGCTTGGTGCAATTAAAATGATGAACATAATTTTTGACCCCTCAACAATAAATACACGGCTGAATTTTGTAATTGCGCAGGCAAGCAGTGCCGGGCAGTATATACTCGATCCGCCGAATGTTCAGGGCTGGGTGGGCTACAGGCAATGGTTAAGCACTCTTTCTATGCCTACCAGAACTGCATTTTTGGAAAGCATTATAACGGGTATTCAGAAGAATGGACAGCCAACCGGATTTACAGTAGATGCTTTGCAGTTTGCACTTTCATTTCCGTTTCCTAATGATGCTTATAAATTAACGAAAGATATGACCGAGCACCTCGTAAGGCTTGAACTGACACCAAAACAAATTAATACGCTTTTGAATGTTCTGCTTGACGGCACAGTGATAGAAAACTGGAACATTAATGACCCCTTAGCTGCATCAAGAATTAAAAAATATCTTAAAGCTTTAGTTTACCTGGCTGAATTTCAGCTGGTTTAGAACTGGAGGAGATAGCAAAATGAAAAGAAGGGATTTCATAAAAACACTTGCAGTATCAAGCGCAGGGGCTGCTCTTACGCTTAATTCTATTCCTATTAAAGCCCTTGGTTTTAATTCCGTTCTAAGTAAAATACTGAACCCTTTTATTGATACAGATAAGGTGCTTGTTGTTATTCAGCTTATGGGAGGTAATGATGGATTAAATACGGTCATTCCATACCAGGATTCGTTGTATTACACAAGAAGGCCCGTGCTGGGGATACCGCAAAATAATGTTCTTCCGCTGCCAAATACAACTATGGGCTTGCATCCGGCACTGAGTGAAATTAAAAATTTATATTTAGATAATAAGGTTGCACTTGTACAAAATGTAGGGTATGCAACACCTAATTTCTCACATTTCAGGGCAACTGATATTTGGCATACTGCATCCAATTCAAGCCAGTATTTTACTACTGGCTGGCTAGGGAGATATTTAAAGGAAGAATACCCTAATTTTCCTAATCAGCTTCCGCCGGACCCGATGGCAATTCAAATAGGGGTCAGTGCTTCGCTGTCATTAATGTCGCAAGTTGGTGATATGTCATTAACATTCCAGGATCCAAACCAGTTCTATCAATTAGTTCAGGGTTCAAGCTACAGCGGCTACGAAAAAGTAAAAACATTGGCCGGTCCGGAGCTCGACTTCAGCCGCAGGGTAGCAGCAGATTCTTTGCAATATGCAACCAGAGTGAAGAACGCCTCTGATAACGGGCAGAATCTTGCAACATATCCCCCTAACAATACACTTGCAGACCAGCTAAAAATTGTAGCCCGCCTGATAGATGGAGGCTTGGAAACAAGGTTGTATGTTGTTACTATGTCTGGTTTTGATACCCATACCCAGCAGCTAACGCCGCATAACACATTACTTGGAAGAGTTAATGGTGCAATAAGCGCATTCACAACCGATCTCGTACTAAATAATATAACAGGACGTGTTGTTGGAATGACCCTTTCGGAGTTTGGAAGAAGGGTTGCAGAAAACGGAAGTGCAGGGACAGATCATGGCACAGCCGCTCCTATGATATTGTTCGGTGACCTTGTTAATGGAGGAATGTATGGAAATAATCCTGACCTTGTAAATCTTGTCAGCGGAAATTTAGTTCATCAATATGATTACAGGCAGGTTTATGCTTCAGTCCTTCAGCAGCTTTTTGCAGCGCCAAACCAGGAATTGCTTAACGTTCTGTACCAGCAGTTCACAACCTTACCGTTAATAATTCCCCAGCGGTCTATTGCAAAGAATAAAATAACTGAAACCTATACATTAGGGCAGAATTATCCTAATCCGTTTAATCCGTCGACTGAAATTACTTACAATATTAAAAAAGAAGGTTTGGTTACGATAAAAGTATACGATGCATCGGGCCGGGAAGTTCAAACACTTGTTAATGAGAGAAAATCGAGCGGTACTCACATGGTAATTTTTGATGTTACGGGCAGAAGGAATTTATCAAGCGGTGTATATTTTTATAAACTAATAGCAGACGATTTTACCGATGTGAAAAAGATGATATTAGTGAAATAAGATCGCAGCAAAACGAAGACTCATCTAAAAGTAAAAAGATAATATATGAGAGCATCTTCTCATGCTTACCCTCGCAGTATATTTCAAGCATAACAGAACCTTTGGGCATATTTATCTTGTTGCTAAATAAAAGGCAGCATTTAAATAACTAAGCAAATAAAATCATGCCCAGAAAGAAAGCATCATCAAGACGTAAATATGGCAAAGCAGCGCAAAAATCAGTTGAGCGCGCAATGCATAAAGCAAAACGGGGAGAGCTCAAAAGCGGTCGTTCAGGCAAAACCGTAAAAAGCAGAGAGCAGGCAATTGCAATAGGGTTGTCTGAAGCAAGAGAAAAAGGAGCTAAAGTCCCAAAAGCTCCCAGAAAAAAAGCTTCCTGAAAATAAACGATGTCAATTTTGTCAATAAGCTTCTTTAGGTTTGAATGTAATATTACGGGTGGTGGTTTTATAAGGAAAAATCCTCATACCAATAAAGGGAAACACAGCGGTAAAAATTAAGCAAAAAAGCGAAATCCATGTTTCGCTTTTTCGTGCGGGAGGGGGGACTTGAACCCCCATGCCTTGTGGGCGCCACCCCCTCAAGATGGTGCGTCTGCCAGTTTCGCCACTCCCGCATGATTTAAAAAAAATTGTAATTTAAAGAACTATTTGTGTTTCGAGAGAAAACGCCTCCCGCAATTCGGGATTTCCCCCGAGTGCCTGGGGGTCAACAAGAAGGTGCGCCTGCCTGCTGCAGGCAGGTCTGCCAGTTTCGCCACTCCCGCTGATAATAAAAGTGTAAATAAATTGTTATTATTTACACTGAATTACAAAATTAATCATTTTTTGATGCAGTTTCAATTGATATTTTTATGTCAATTTGATAGCTTTCTAAGATGTTTATAAAAATACTCGGAACTAGGGGAAAAATTCCATAGCCTGAAATTGAAATCACAGGGATATTTAATCGAAAAAGGAAACAAACGTATTTTCTACAGCGCAGATATGTTAAATATAAGTAAACATTTCAGGCGCAGGCTTGGAAAGCTAAACATGGTGATTACAGAGGCAAGCTTTATTAGAAAAGGCGGGCTCGTGAAACAGGATAAAACGGGAAGAAAATTCGGATACGCAGGCATTCCTGAATTAATTAATTTTTTTAAAAAATTTACTAATAAAATTGTTTTAACTCATTTCGGTACATGGTTTATGAAAGATTTAAGGGCTGCTGAAAGAAAAATTAAAGCACTGGAAACCGATAGCCTAAGGATAGAAATTGCAGCAGATGGAAAACAATATAAAGTTTAAGAGTTTCTTAAATTTCAAACCAATTATTCACTGAGGATTCCACATCACCTGGATTAGTCTTATGGGTGTAGTAGTTATTACGGCTATTATAATTATAATCTTTACCCCAGCTTTTATGATTTTTTGCAAGCGCCTCAACGGAATCCAAAATGTATTCTATTTCACTATCTTTCATAACGGGGTGAAAGGACATCCTAATCCATCCCGGTTTCTCCGATAGGTCACACATCTCAATCTTATCTGTGAAAGATTTTGACATTTCGGGCGAAACATCCAGCAAATAATGACCATACGTACCCGCACAAAGACATCCTCCCCTGACCTGTATGCCAAAGCGGTCGTTCAGCAGCCTCACACCCAGATTATAATGCATATCATCAATGTTAAAGGATATTACAAGAAGCCTGTCTTCAATATTACCCGAAAGGGCGCTAAGATTTTTTACCGATTTTAATCTTTTGAAAATATATTTTCTCAGACATTCTTCTCT
>DASXTZ010000108.1:0-10286 GCA_036505135.1 Ignavibacteria bacterium | reverse complement strand
CAATTCCCGTATTAACCCCGTACATAATTTCCCTGGCATTTATTTTTTCTTCAAGCATTTGGCGGCATACTTTAATGCGCTTCAATGCCTCGGGATGAAGCTCAACTTTTTCACCATGCCTTGCAATGCTTACAAGCTTTTCTATTGTTAGTCCGTATCCATCAAGAACGATTGACATATATAACCTTCCATAATAAATTTATTTGATATTTTGCGATAAGGATAAAGATGAATTTCAATCTAGTATGTTTCATTTTTCTTATACAAAAATAATAAGAAAAGCAGTTAATTTATAGTTTTTTCCTTTACCATAAAGGAGTGAGAATAAAAAAAGGCATCTAAAAGATGCCTTTAATCATGAACTTAATAAACTTTACAAACTCTTTAACTCTTCGTTACAATTCTCATTGCGTAGAACGTTCGCCATACGAAAATCAGCGCAACAACAAAAAATCCAATCCCAACGTAAGGCGCAGTTGCCCGGAAGTCAGGGCTAATAGCAATTTCCATGGCAAGCAAACCAAACAAAGTTGTGAATTTAATAATCGGGTTTAATGCAACTGACGATGTATCTTTAAACGGGTCTCCAACAGTATCGCCAACTATAGTTGCGTCATGAAGCGGAGTATTTTTTTCTTTCAGGTCAACTTCAACAACTTTTTTAGCATTATCCCATGCACCGCCTGCATTAGCCATAAACATTGCCTGGAATAATCCGAAGACTGCAATTGAAATTAAAAAGCTGATAAAGAATGAAACCGGCTCCGATGATGCTGCTCTTGGCGCCGAAAAGAATGCAAATGCAAGCGCAAATGAAAATATCCCGATAAAAATATTGAACATGCCTGTTTGTGCATATTTAGTACAAATCTGAACCACTTCTTTTGATTTTTCAGTCGAAGCGCTCATACTTGCATTTTCATCTAAATTAATATTCTTCTTTATATATTCGACTGCCCTGTAGGCGCCTGTTGTAACTGCCTGAATTGAAGCACCTGTAAACCAGTAGACCACCGCGCCTCCGCAAAGGAAGCCGAGTATTGAATACGGGTTAAGTATGCTTAATATTGCCTCAGGCTGAATGCCAAGTGTATTTTTTATCACAAGGATGAGTGAGAAAATCATTGTTGTAGCGCCAACAACAGCTGTTCCGATAAGAACGGGCTTTGCGGTAGCTTTAAAGGTATTGCCTGCGCCGTCGTTTGCCTCGAGGTAATGTTTTGCCTTCTCAAAATCAGGCTTAAAGCCAAAGTCCCTTTCAATCTCTGCTGAAACACCTTCTCTTGATTCAATAAGAGAAAGCTCATAAATTGACTGGGCATTATCAGTAACAGGTCCGTAGCTATCCACAGCAATTGTAACAGGACCCATGCCAAGCATACCGAAGGCAACAAGCCCAAATGCAAATATTGAAGCGTAGGCGGGTATCATAGCTCCGGGAATAGAAAGTGATGCAAAATAGGCAATCAGCATAAGCATAAAAAATACCATGCCCTGCCAGAAGGCCGAGAAATTTCCTGCAACTAAACCGGAAAGGATGGTAAGTGATGCACCACCCTCTCTTGAAGCCTTTACGACTTCATTAACGTGTTTTGATTTAGGGCTTGTAAATATTTTGGTAAACTCGGGAATTAACGCAGCCCCCAAAGTTCCGCAGCTGATAATTATTGAAAGTGTCAGCCACAACTTATCCGGAAGGTGGCCTATTAAAATATTACTGATTACAAAGGTAACTATCATTGATATGATAGAGGTTATCCATACAAGTGATGTTAAGGGATGCTCAAAATCAAATTCGTCTTTACTCCCATATTTTGCTTTTGCCCAGATGCTGTTTATATAGTAAGAACCTATTGATGTAACAATCATTAGTATCCTCATTGCAAATATCCATGTAAGGAGCTCTTTCTGGAATTCAATATTTGTTACGGCAAGAACTATAAAGCTGATGAGAGCAACGCCTGTAACGCCGTAAGTTTCAAATCCGTCGGCTGTCGGGCCTACAGAATCACCTGCATTATCACCCGTGCAGTCTGCAATAACACCAGGGTTGCGCGGGTCATCTTCTTTTATCTTAAATACAATCTTCATAAGGTCTGAACCAATATCGGCTATTTTAGTAAATATACCGCCCGCAATCCTAAGCGCGCTTGCTCCCAATGATTCACCAATTGCAAACCCGATAAAGCTTGCACCTGCATATTCACGCGGAACAAAAAGCAGAATAATAAGCATCATAATAAGCTCAACGCAAATAAGCATAACGCCGATGCTCATACCTGCATGAAGCGGGATATTAAGCAGCTTGATTGGTTTTCTTTCAAGTGAAGCAAAAGCCATACGGCTGTTTGCCAGTGTATTCATCCTGATGCCAAACCAAGCAACGCCGTATGAACCCAGGATTCCGATAACAGTCCACATGAGAATCAGGAAAATTCCGCCGATACCTGTATGCTGCAAAACCCCGTAATAAAACGAAACACATGCTGCAATAAAAACGAAAAGCAGGATAAGAAACTTTCCCTGCTGCAGCAAATAAGTTTTACAGGTTTCAAAGATTATCTGCGCAACATCAAGCATCGATTTATGAGCATGAAGCTTCTTTACCTTAAGGAATTGCATGATACCAAACAACAGGCCCAAAGCGCAGACAATAAGTCCATACATGAGAAGGCTGTTCTGGTTCGGATTCAGCTCCGGTATTTTAAGATCGGCCTCACTTGCAAAAACAGAAACCGAGCTGATTAATAATAAAAATAAGCTAATTAATATGTTTTTCTTCATAGTTTAATGATTGTATTTATACTTTCGTTATGGTTCAAGAATATTTCTGTTATACCTGTTCATAGCCTCAGCGATACTCTCATTAACATAGCACAAGACGGCATCTTTTGCTTCGTTAATAATCCTATCAAGATTTTTATATTCTTCTACGGTAAATTCAGAAAGAACAAACTGCGCAAGGTCAAAGCCATTTTCGTCTTTTAATTTCTCAAGCTCCGTTTCGTTTCCAATCCCAATCCTTAGCCTGGGAATATCTTCGGTTTCCATTTCATAAATTATGGAAGCTATCCCGTTCTGTCCACCGTCGCTTCCGCCCGGCCTTAGCCGTAAAGTGCCAAAGCTCAGGTTAACGTCATCATAAATAATAAGGAATTTATCAGGCCTTAAGCCAAATCCATCGGCAAAAAGCTTAACTGCTTTGCCGCTCGAATTCATAAAAGTAAGCGGCTTCATAAGAATAAGATTTTTTTCTTTATACTCAACCGAAGCCGCAGTAAAAATTTCCTCGCGTGTGAAGCTTTCTATTTTAAAAAACTCTGCGAGCTTATCTATAACATGAAACCCTATATTGTGGCGGGTATTAAAATATTTTAATCCGGGGTTGCCTAAGCCAGCGATACAGAGGTCTATTAACAATTATCAATGCCTAATTAATAATTGAGTTATGGTTATTTCTTTTCTTCTTCCGTTTCTTCTTCCTTCTTGCCTTTAGCTATAACTTCAGGTTCAGCTGTCTGCTCTTCGGCTTCTCCCTCGGCAGCAACAGGCGCTGCAACTTCTTCAACTGCCGGCGGCAATATGGAAACTATTGTGCTTTCGGGACTATCAAGTATTTCAAAATTCTTTACCGGTATATCCTTTATCTGCACGGAGTCACCAATCATTAATGATTCAATATTAACTTCAATCTGAGGAGGTATATTTTCGGGCAGGCATTCAATTTCTATGCTGTGTAATGTGTGCTGCACTATTCCACCGTCTTTTACTCCAGCCGGCGTTCCGGCAAGAACCAAGGGGACCTCAATCTTTATTTTTTCATGGGCGGATATTCCGAGCAGGTCAAAATGAATCGGTTTATCACTAACCGGGTCAAATTGAATTTCTTTTAAAATACAGTTGTAGGGTGTATCTGTACCTTCAATATTTAAATTGATAATTTTTACCTCAGAAGTATATACAAATGGATTTAACGCTGTATTTTTGACTGAAATTGGAATCGAACCGGAATCTTTACGATAAAACACACCAGGCACATTTCCCATTCTTCTGAGTTCTTTGGTAGCGGAATTTGATAAATCACCTCGTTTTTGAGCGCTTAAGCTGCTTGAAGCCATAATAAAAGCCTTTATTAAATAATTATTAAAGCGAAAAGTTAAGAATCACAAAAATAGCGATTTTTGAGGATTTAGTCAATGAAAAGGATATGATTCAATTAAGAATTAAGGAATTAATAATTACGAATTAAATTAACGGAAAATCGCAAATAATTTGAAGTATTTAAGGATTAAATATCTTTAAAAATATTACATTTAACCCACTAAACAACTCAACCACTTAATTAGTTCAAAATTGATAGCTTAAGCCAAGAATAGGCACTCTGGTAATTTGATATTCGCCCATCACTTTGTCATTATAATAGCTCCACCTATAGATATAATAATTAGTTCGGTTAAGCAGATTAATTATTTCAATATAAACTGAAAGTTTAGTATCCCCTATATTCAATTGCTGATCAACGCGCACATCAAGCCTGCAATAGTCAGGCATATTTGCTTTGTTATACATTGATTTATCATAAATTCCTCTTCCATATTCATATGATTTATCCATATCAAAAGGAGTATAAGGCCGCCCTTTTGCATATTTAAATCTTGAACTGATACCCAGTCCGAATTTAAATTTATAGCCGGCTATGGCTGTTATTTGGTTTCCATAATCAAACTGTGCGGGCTGAATATCACCGGCTAAGGCAAGAAATTTAGACTTTGTGAATGAATACGCCATTGTCCAGTAAAATCCATTCGATGGATTTTTTTTCTGAAATGTTACATCAACACCTGTAAAATACCCTTTACCTGAACTAAGGGCCATGTCCAAAAAATTCGGATAAATTTCAACTCCGCTGTTGATAAATATAAAATTTGGGTCATAGACACTTACCGGGTAATTATAATATTGCTTAAGGTAAGGCTCAACGCTGATTTTCAAATCGCTTGAAAAAAGATGCTCCAAGCCCAGCACAAGCTCATCAACCCTTATATAATCCAGGTTTCTATTGTTAGGGTCAACCAGGACCCAAAGTATCTCCGGTGACTGGAAATGAATTCCTGCATTTGCATTTATTGTGGTAACAGGAGTAAGCTGATAAGATAAGCCTACCCTGGGAGAAATTGAAAGCTTGTCATTAATCAGCTCAAAGTTATCAAATCTTAGGCCTGCATTCAAAGTAAGCTTATTTTTAAGGAAGGTTGAGGTTATATTAAATCCACAGGCAAGCTTATATGTGTTTACGTTGTTATCAAATGAAACTGCAGGAGTATAATAGTTTGAAGCATTATAGCCCGCATCATGCTTAACCCTGTATTTGGAAAAAAAATAGTTACCGGATGTAAAAACATTTACAACGAAATTTTTATTTAGCTTGTAGTCCAATTCCTGTTTAAATGATATCATATTATCATTAATATCAAGCAGGAAATTTTCAAGAGAGAGAAAGTTGACCTTATAAAAATTCCAATTATATCCAAATATCATTCTTACATCAAATTTTTTCCCCGTCTTGCTGTAATTAATTCCGACTGATAAAATTTTTACATTTATAGTATCATACATATAATCGCCTTCTTCGTGCGGTCCAGCGTTATCAATTGCAAAAAGCCCTAATAAGCTTATTTTATCCTTACGTGATAAATCATAACTGATTTTTCCGTTAAAATCCCAATAGTTAGGTATGAGCGGAATCAAAAGATATTTTTTAATTAGCTCAAGGTAGCTTCTTCTTGCAGAAAACATGTAAGATGACCTTGAAGTAATGGGGCCTTCGAAAAATCCGCCTGCACCGGTCGCAGAAATATTCAAATCCCTTATATGTTTTTTCCGGTTTCCATCTTTAAATTTAATATCCATCACACCTGAAAGCCTGTCACCATATTTTGGGGGGAATCCTCCGGAAAAAAAATCCACTTCCCTGACCAGCTTAAGGTTAATGTAGCTAAGGATACCATTAGTTGAGCCCGGAGCGCCGTAATGATTCGGGTTCTGAATTTCCAGGCCGTCAATTAATGTAAGGTTTTCAACCGGAGAACCTCCTCTTACAATTAACTCATTGCTGATATCATTACCAATTGAAACACCCGGGGAGCTTGCAAAATATTTTATGACATCTTCCAATGCACCCGGAGCTTTACGCATTTCCTCGTAGCCGGCATTTATATAACTTGTATTAATGTTTGCATACTTCCTGTAAAAGTTACCACTAATATTAATTGTGTCGGTAACAGATTCAAAAGGACGAAGATATATGTTAACATTTAGTTCATTTTTCAGGCTGTCAAGGTTATATGTTTGAACTTCACTAAAGTAGCCTTCTTTTGATACTATAATAGTGTATATACCGGGCGGCATTTTATCAAAGCTGAATTCACCTTTATTACCGGTAAAAACAACTTTTTCAGAGCGATATATTGCCACCCTGGCATAGCTAATCGGGCTAAAATTTAAACTATCCTCAACTACTCCGTATAGCCGAACCTGGGAGTTTAGCGGTGTCATTAGAAGAAGTGTAAGTGCTATAAAAGTAAATATCCTCAAAAGCTTTTACAGTGATTTTACAAATATAAATTCATAATTTTGATTATAAAATGAAATCTAATTCCTTCCATATTATTCATTTTTGTTTATTAGGACTTGTTTTTGCACTTTCAAGCTGTATCGATGACCCTGTTCGACCTGATAATTATTTAATTAAAGGTAAAATATATGGAGGATATAATTTATTAGTCAGTGCCGGAGATTATCCTATAGTCTCTACAGACAGGCTCGGTAATTTTGAAGTTGAGGCATTAAGTAAACCATATAATCTTATTATTGATGAAAGGTCTCTTGGTATTGTTGGAGGTAATTCATATTTAACTTTGAAATTTTTGGATTTAACAATAAATAATCCTCAAATTGTTTTAAACGATTGGTATTCTGGATATACTTCATACAATAATTACGAAAATTGTGACGTTAACATTATTTTTCCCGAATTAAATGAAAAAAAAATTGTATGCACAAAATTTATTAGTAAAAGTAAATTTTATCAAAGTAGATATTGGCAATATCTTGATCCTGGTGAACATTTTAAAAATACAGATATTTTTATACCTAGTGATGAACCTTCGATAAGTGGAAAAATGTACTACCTTGAAATAAAAATGGATACTATGAGCGGAGAATTTTTATCTTATGACAAGTTTGCCATAAAAGATATAACATTAGAAAAAGGATTGAATCCGGACATCATTTTTACACCTAAAGAAATGAATAACCCTGAAGAATATTTAATGGAAATAAGAATGGACCTTCCACAAGACCTTAATAACTTTTCTACTAAGATATCGTTAAGCTGCCAATTCAAAAACAAAGAATCAGATTTAGAATTAACGGGTGGTTTATACACTGAATTTGAATATTTCAATATCCCTATTCTTCCGGGAAATGATTTTAATATAAAGCTTTATAATGAGTACGGTAATTCTTATTTGCAGGATATATCGTTGGGGACAAGATGTATGTATGTAAATCCGGGTGAGCCCGCATATTTTCCATATAAAGAAACAGTAAGCCTGGTCTCACCTCCTGTTGAGTATGAAAATGTGTCCGACTCAACCACGTTTGAAATATCAGATAATGAAGAGCCGGCAATTTATGAATTTAATATTTTTAGTTATCAAATAAGGGGCTACTTTAAATTTTACACTAATAAAAAAAGGGGTACGCTCGCTGATTTCAATGCCAGAGGTTATCATATAAATAAAAATACGACCTACTTTTGGGCTGTAAGGAAATTCCCCAATTATACTTCTCTTGATGAATTCATAAGCCAGCCTTACCCGGTTGATGACAGATATGATTACATTGAACTAAGCAAGTCACAAAGCTTCAAAACTGCCCCCTAACTATTTCACTCCTTTAACCCCTATTGCTCTGGCAATTAAGTGTATACTCCCGTCTTCATTTATGGGAAGCAAATTGTAAATTTCGTCTTTAAGCCGCTGCCTGTTTTCTTCAGAGAGCGACATGCAGTATCCCGGCGCGGGACCGACTCCCGATAGAAACGGGTTCCAGTAATCATCAAAATTTTTGAATACAGTTGGAATATCGATATTGGTAATTTCTACATCCTTAAGACCGGCAGAAAAAAAAGCTTCCCGAAGCAAATCAGGATTACATATCTTAAACCGCTCACCTTGATCTTTACCGCGGGCATTATCAAATAAGGAAACGGCGGCATCCCAAAAGTAACGAATCATTTCCATTTTATCGGAATAGTCCCAAACATAGGCGGCGATCACCGAGCCATTGCGAGATGCCCTTTTAAACTCATTCAATGCGGCAGGGATATCATTAATAAAATTCAAAACCAAACCGGATACAACTACATCAACCGTTTTATCTCCAACAGGCAGACTTGATGCATCACCGGTAAAAAACTCCGCCCTTGGGTCAATAATATTTTCACTCAGAAATTGTATATGGTCTTCCGAAGGATCTATGCCTGTAACTTTTCCCGGATTTTGAGATTTAAGAATTGCGTCTGTCAAAGCTCCACTGCCGCACCCTACATCAATCCAGGCTAAACCTTTATCCTGGTTTACCCATTTTAAAAACTGAGCAGCAGCTAAACGGCTCCATCTGCCTACATACTGCTCATATTGTTTCGCATTATTCCATTTATATTCCATAAAAATTTATTTTTATATCTTTATATATTTCTATACTTTTTCCTATTTCAACCAATTATTTTCCTTGTACCAATCAATTGTATCTTTAAATCCTTCCTCAAGAGTGACATCTTCTTTAAAGCCAAGCTCACGCCGTGCTTTTTCGGCTGAGCATATCCAGTATGCCTGCGTAATCTCACGAGCTTTTTCGCGGTTCAATATCACCGGCTTGGTTGAAAAAAATCCAAACACCTCTGAAAAAAATGCAGTCGTCCTTACTGCAAAATGGGGAACCACAACACGCAATGTCCTTTTCCCTAAAAGCTGCTGTGTCATCCTGCCCACATCGCGCCAGTTATAGAATTTTTCCGATGAAATAAAATATATTCCCGATGCCGAAATTGCAGCCTCACCCGCAAGAATAAATCCTTTAACCAGGTCCTTTGCGTGAATTAAGCTTACCAGCTTATTGTCAAACCCGATAAGTGGTTCCAAACCCCTGTTCATCGTCTTAAAGTATTCAAAGATAGCATAATCACGCGGGCCGTAAACAGCAGGCGGACGCACAATAGTACATTTAAGCTTATCGAAATAAGATATAACAAGCTTTTCAGCCTCCATTTTTGACCTGCCGTAGGTAGTCAGCGGCATGTAATCACGCTTTTCATCAATCGGGTTCGTATCAAACGAAGGACCAACGCACGCCTGTGAGCTCACATGTATAAATTTTTTTATACCCGGGTTTGCTTCCCTTATTATTTCCAGCAGGCTTTTTGTGGCTTCAACATTTCCATGATAAAAATCTTCTTTCCTCTTAGCAAAAGTCACTCCCACAACATGGTAAATATAATCAACATCCTTCAGTGCTTCGGTAAGTACATCTTTAGAAAACATATCGCCGTAAACGTATTCAACTTTTTTCCCTTTAAGCCACTGTAAATTACTTGATTTTCTTACCAGGCATTTGGCCGCATATCCTTTATTAAGTAATGAATCCACCAGGTGTGACCCAATAAACCCCGAAGCACCTGTAACCAAGGCAGTACTCAAACCTTATTTCCTTGTTAAAATTTGATAAATGAGCTAAATTTGTAACTCAATAATATTCATTAAAAACCGAAATTTCAATTTAATACACGGCGTAAACCGTAAAGGAGCCGATTAGTGGACTTATTCCAAAAATGCTTCGATTTTACACGTGCTGATGAAGTAAAAGAGTCAGGATTATATCCTTATTTCAGACCAATTGAGGAGAACGAAGGCCCTGTTGTTGCAATAGAGGGCAGGAAGATGATTATGGCAGGTTCTAATAATTATCTTGGTTTAACAGCACACCCAAAGGTAAAAGAAGCAGCAATAAAGGCAGTAGAAAAATATGGTACCGGCTGCAGCGGCTCGCGCTATTTAACAGGCACCCTTGACCTTCATATTCAGCTTGAACACCGCATGGCGGAATTTTTCGGAACTGAAGCGGTGCTTTTATTTTCAACAGGCTATCAGACAGCACAGGGTATTATTCCAACACTAGTACAAAAAGGCGAATATGTAATTTCCGATAAAGATAATCATGCATGC
>DASXTZ010000107.1:0-3262 GCA_036505135.1 Ignavibacteria bacterium | reverse complement strand
TGAACCCGACCCGTCTTCTTTTAACACGGTTTTTTGGTCATAGTTAACACATCCTGATAAATATAAAGAAACTGCAAAAATACATGCCCCCAGAAATGCGAAAACCTTTAGATTTGTTTTCATTATGTTTCCTTCCTGTATATTTTTTTTTGTGGTGTTTACAAATATAAATCATACAAAAATAATATCAAAAGCTAAATTAAGTGATTTTGGATATTTAAAATATTCTTAAATAATAAAAGCATAGCACGCAGATGACGCACCTGCCCGCTGAAGCTTCAGCGCAGGCGGGGATTATTAATGATAATAGCGGATTTTTTATTCAGCAGTTGATTTGATCTTTACTTATCCTTATATAACAGTGCATTTTACCGGCAGCAGTAATGGCGTGTGGTAATTATTTAAATTTAGCGAGTGAACTATTTTTCTATTCCCATACCAAATTTATAATCTTCATTAATGGTAACAGGCAGCCTGCCTTTAAATTTAATGGCACCTGTTACTGCAAGAAGTGACGCATCTATCGAAACATCTCCATCTCCGTATGCGCAAATGTATGAAGGAACAGAAGGAAACTCCTTCAGCAAATAAGGATTGCCGTAAGAAATAACGGTAAAGCTATTTTTTTTTACACTAAGCTGTTTTAAAAATTCAGAATGGGTGGGCAGGATGGAGATCTTACCTGTTCCGTACTTTACTTTTGCAAATACTCCAATTATAATATTTTCATATGGGAGGGCGCTTGAAACCAGCGCCTGGATATTCTCTATATCAGTAGTTATTTCTAAAACTGCTGCGCCGGAAAAACGCTCAGAAAATTTTTTTGTAAAGGATGCAGTATTCAAATTATCCTTTCCGTCGCTTAAGCTTAAGATCAATGTTTTCTTGTTAACATCCTTAACGGGCATGAAATTATAGTCGTCTTTTACCAGCGTTATAGATTCTTTAGCAATATCAAGGGCTATCCTGTTTGCATTATCATAATCAATGGCTTTGTAAACGTCAGCATCGTTTACATATTTGTTATTGAAAAGCCCAAGCCACTCTTTAGCTTTAAGTATTTTCTCTGCCGAGCGGTTTATACGTTCTACGTTAATTCTTCCGCTTTGAACAGCATTTACTATAGCATCAATAGAAGTCCTCTCATCCAGGGGCATTAATATCAGGTCAATGCCGGCTTCGACACACATAACTGCAACTTCTGAAGTTGAAAAATATTTAGTAATACCCTGCATATTAAGCGCATCTGTAACTACAAGCCCTTCAAATCCTAATTTATCTATCAATAATCCCTGCACAATATTTTTTGAAAGCGACGAAGGGACGTTAGGTGCCTGTTCAAGGACCGGAAACGATAAATGTGCAGTCATAACAGACATTACTCCGATATCAATAGCATTCTTAAAGGGAACAAGCTCCGTTCGGTTTAATCTTTCCATATCAAAATTGAGTACGGGCAAATCTTTATGTGAATCTATTTCCGTATCGCCATGCCCGGGGAAGTGTTTAACTGTAGCAATTACGTTTCCATCCTGCAGGCCTTTTATTAAAGCTTCCGACATTCTTTTAACAAGTTCAGGGTCTTCCCCAAAAGAACGGACATTAATTATCGGGTTATTGGGATTATTGTTAACATCACAAACAGGGGCATAGTTTTGATGCACACCAATTAAGCGTGATTCCTTTGCAATCTGCAAGCCCATTTCATACGCAAGCTTTTCATTTCCCGCAGCGCCGATTGCCATATTGTTTGGGTAAAGATTGCCGTCGGTTATTCTCATCTTTGTGCCGCGCTCAAAGTCAGCTGAAATAAAAAGGGGTGTTTGGGAAAATGATTGCAGCTTATTAGAAAGTCTTGCGTATTCACTTACTGACCCTTTGAAAAAGATAAATCCGCCTATTTTTTCTTCCTCACATAATTTTTTTAGCCTGCAAAAATCTTCTGAGTTTTCAGTGTATCCTTCAGGAATAGTGTTTGAAATAATCATCTGCGACACTTTTTCTCTAAGGCTTAACGATTGCATTTTAGTTGTAACTAAATTACTTGAGGGCTTTATAAAAGGGTTAGTAAAGTGCGTTGAATCTGAGGGTGTCCTGTTTGTCGGATACAGATAATAAGCTTTAAAAAATATCAGGGGGGTAAATAAGATGAGTATGGCTCCAATATATTTTTTCATTAGACAAAAATAATTAAACCGAAACTTAGATAATGTGGAAATTATAGGAATTAACGAAAAAATTGACCCCATAGCCGATTAACGGTATATTCATTTTAACGATTTTAGTTACTCAAAATGCTTGATGTCATGTTATTTTTGTATAATCATTTGTATTGAACCTAATTGGGGAGGTTAATCATGAAGGCAATTTCAACAATTCTTTTTTTACTTTTCGTTTCTTCAACACTGTTAGCCGATTTCGGTCAGCAATGGGCTGTAAGGTATAACGGCACTGGGAATTCTGCTGACTTCGCATACGGCATAGTTACCGATAATTCAGGAAATGTTTACGTCACCGGTTATGCCACCGGAATGACAACAAGCAAAGACCTTTTTACGATCAAATATAACACAGACGGCGTTCCGTTGTGGAATGCAAGTTATAATGGCCCGGTGAATGGCGGTGATTATTCTTTTGCCATAGCACTTGATCAGTCGGGGAATGTATATATAACCGGAAGGTCGGATAGAGGTGCAAATTCATCTGATTATACAACAATTAAGTATAACAATAATGGAGTCCAGCAATGGGTTGCATTGTTTGACGGACCCGGCCACTTTGTTGACGAGGCTAAAGCGATTTGTGTAGACGCCAGCGGGAATGTATACGTTACAGGTAAAAGCACCGGTGCATCAAGCAGTTTTGATATTGTAACTGTAAAATACAATGCCTCAGGAATCCAGCAATGGGTTTCAACTTTTAATGGGACAGCAAATGGCGAAGATTTTGGCACCTCAATAGCTGTTGATAATTCAGGAAACGTTTATGTTTGTGGAGCAACTGTAGGTACAGGTACAGGATCTGATTATATTACTTTACGAATAAATTCTAATGGCACACAGGCATGGTTTAAAACTTATAATGGACCTGGAAACGGAGGTGATGCTGCATCATGCCTTGCTTTGAACAAAGTATCCGGAGAATTATACGTTTCGGGATTCAGCTTTGGCGGCGCAGCCACAAATTATGATTTTGCTACCATAAAATATGATCTCAATGGCACCCAGGTATGGTTAAAAAGATTCAACGGTACCGCAGGTGA
>DASXTZ010000106.1:0-1500 GCA_036505135.1 Ignavibacteria bacterium | reverse complement strand
ATCAACTTATTCTGATTTCATTAAGTTCAGAGATAATTTCCAAATAACAGAAAGTGTTCTTGAGGATTTTAAAAATCTCGCTGTATCAAAGGGAATTGCATTTAAGGAAGAAGAGTGGCAAAGGGATAAAGAATTTATAGCAACCAGCCTAAAATCAATAATAGCAAGGGATATTTGGGGCAATAACGGAAGTATGGCAGTATTTCTGGCTACTGATAAACAATTTCAGAAAGCATTGGAACTATTTCCGGAAGCTGAAAAGCTTGCACATTTAAGATAGGCTTTAATTGCGAGGAAGCTAAGCGAGCGAAGCAATTCCATTAATGATGTTATGATTCATGAATAAGCGATTTTCAAAATATATTTATTTTTTATTAGTCTTGTTATCGTTTTACGGTGGCAAGACTTTTTCACAATCGGACGTTTTTGAGGACGGTGAAGAACTGTATTATGATGTAAATTATTCGTTCATTAATATTGGCTGGGTAAAATTCAATACTGAACGGGTTACAGGCAAAACTAATATATACGTATGCAAAGCAAAAATGAAATCAAATGATGCCCTGCCGTTTGTTGATGTTGATTATGAATTTATTAGCGAAATGGAAGTTAAAGACCTTAGCATTTTGCCTCGAAAGTTCACTGCTTATGAATATCAAAAAGGGAAAAAGAGCACGTTGACCTATGATTTTAATTATGATTCGGGTTTTGTAACTATAAAAAAAATTGGCTTTGATGGAAATGTAGAAGCCGATAAAATTGTAAAATCATCAACACGGTTTCAGGATGGGTTATCGATATTTTATTATGCAAGATTAAATTCTGCGTTGACCGAGCCAAAAAATGTCCCTGTCTTAATGCACGTAGATACTGCTTTAATGAAAATAAATTTCAACAATCAAAAAGCTAAAATTGATATTGATGCGGTCGATTACGATATTAACTCAGTTCATCTGGATGGATTTTCCTATTTCACAGCAGTATTTGGATTGACGGGTGAGTTTGAAGGATGGTTTTCAAACGATAATGCAAGAATACCGCTAAAAGCCAAGCTGCAGGTTAAAATTGGAAATGTAACGTTAGAGCTGGAACAATGGAAAAGAAAAAGCTGGACAGCTCCAAAGTATTAAAATTGGGAGTAAAGCGAAGCAATCTTATAAAATAATCCGAACTGTTAACTATAAATTGAGAATTTTTTATTGTTATGATTCTTCCATATCAAGGCATATATCCTAAGATACACGAATCGGTACTAATTGCCAATGGTGCACACATTATTGGAGATGTTGAAATTGGCAAGGATTCAAGCATATGGTTTAATACAGTTGTCAGGGGAGACGTAAATTGTATTAGAATAGGTGAACGAACAAACATCCAGGACCTGACTATGGTGCATGTTACATATAAGAAATTCCCGACTTTTATTGGAAATGACATTTCAATAGGCCATAGTGCTGTAATTCATGGCTGCAGGATAGATGATTTCACATTAATTGGTAT
>DASXTZ010000105.1:0-2565 GCA_036505135.1 Ignavibacteria bacterium | reverse complement strand
AGAATTAAGAAGTTAGCCTTTATGTTCTTTTTTCCACAAACTTCATAAACGTATTAATAATATCTATTGGCAGCGGGAAAATAACTGTTGAATTCTTCTCTGTTGCAATTTCCGTCAATGTCTGTAAGTACCTCAATTGTAATGATATCGGTTGCCTATTAATTATTTCTGCGGCATCAGCCAGTTTTTGAGAGGCCTGGAACTCACCATCAGCATGAATAACTTTAGCACGTCTTTCTCTTTCTGCTTCAGCCTGCTTAGCCATTGCACGCTGCATTTCAATAGGCAGGTCAATCTGCTTTACTTCAACGTTAGATACCTTAATGCCCCATGGCTCTGTATGCTCGTCAATTATTTTCTGCAGCTTAACGTTTATTTGGTCACGCTCGGTCAATAATTCATCAAGCTCAGATTGTCCTAATATGCTCCTTAGCGTTGTTTGAGCTATTTGCGATGTAGCAAACAAAAAGTCCTGCACCTCAATAACAGCTTTGCCTGGCTGCATTACTCTGAAATACACAACTGCATTTACTTTTATAGAAATATTATCCCTTGTAACAATATCCTGAGAAGGAACATCCATAACAAGTGTTCGCAGGCTTACTTTTATCATTTTATCAATAAAGGGAAGCAACAATATCAGACCGGGCCCCTTGGTGGCAACAAATCTTCCTAACCTGAATATGACGCCTCTTTCATATTCACGCAAGATTTTAATCGCGCTGAAAAGAACTATAAGAAAAAACAGAAAAGCAAAAAACACTAAAGTTATTATTACAGCTTCCATATTTTACCTCTCACAAATTTGATTTATATTATTTCATTAAAAAGCCGGTAAAAATTTAATTCGCCGGCGTAAAGCTATATTTTTGTCACAGTTAATTCTAAATCTTTAATTCCAACTACTTTTACCTTTGCTCCGGCTGAAATTTGTTCATCTTTTGAAATGGCTTTCCATATTTCGCCCCTCAATTTAACCAACCCGTATCCGTCCATAATATCCTTTGTTACTTCACCAACATCTCCAACAATCCCCTCGATTCCGGTTACTACTTTTCTTTTATGCGCCCTTATTACAAGCCAGCCAAGTAAGATGAACAGAGTTGATATAACGATTACTGTTGTGACTATCACACTTAATGAGATTTCCACGGTTTTTTCAAGAGGATTATCGATATCAATAAGCATCATTGACCCTAAAAATAAGCAAATAACACCGGCTACTGTGAGCAATCCGTAGCTTGTAATTTTTATCTCTGCAATAAAAAGAATTATTGCCAGAATAATCAAGGCTAAACCCGCATAGTTAATGGGAAGAGTATGCAAACCATAAAGTCCGAGGATTATACATATCCCGCCCACAACACCGGGCAGTATTGCTCCGGGATGATAGAATTCAAGTAAAATGCCCCATATGCCAAGCATCATCAAAATATAGGCTATATTAGGATCACTTATTAAACTAAGGAATTTATGAAACCAGCCTTCTTCAAACTCAACAATTGCCGCCCCTTTTGTTTTAATAATCTTCTTTCCTGAGGATGTTTCAACTTCCCTGCCGTCAATTAAAATTAATAATTCATTCATGTCCTTTGCAATTAAATCTATAACCTTCTTTTCCAGAGCTTCCTTTTCTGTTATCGATACACTTCTTCTAACGGCGTCTTCAGACCACTCAACATTACGATTGCGTTTTTCACTAATCGACCTTATAAAAGCTGCGGCATCGTTTGTAGCCTTTTCGGACATTATCGAGTCCTGCTGGCCTTCCATCCCGACGGGATGGGAAGCACCTATATTGGTGCCCGGAGCCATTGCAGCAATGTTTGCCGCCAGTGTAATAAATACACCAGCTGAACCAGCCTGAGCCCCGCTTGGAGATACATATACGATTACAGGGATTTCTGATGTTAACAGATCACTTACAATATAACGGGTTGATTTGAGTAAGCCGCCCGGTGTATTAAGTTCTATTATTAAACAACTGGCGTTCTTTATTTTTGCTTCCTGAACAGCTTTTTTAATGTAGTCGGAAGTTGATGGATTTATAGTTCCATCAATTTTAATATGATATACTATTTCCTGATTCTGGCTGAATAAAGAAAAGTGAGAAAGAAAAATAAATATTACCCAAAAAACGAGGAAATTAAAACTTTTTCCCATTTTTTTATGTTATAATTTGAATAAAATACATATTTTTCCCGATTTATTCTCTATAATAAGTTTTTTTAAAAATATGTTGAAAAATAGTGACTTTATATGTATATTTGTTAGGTTTTTGAAGCTCATCATAAAACTACCCGGCTTTTAATTCAGGATAATATCATTCATATACCAGTGGTTTTGTAAATACTTTCCAGCTATTATTAATCAACCAACATATTAATCTAAAATTTCGTTATAAATGGTATCAGATAAAAAAGATGATTTGAAACCGTCTATGGACGTGGCGGAACTCAAGAAAAAGAAAATTGCTGAACTTTACGATATTGCTAAGGGCTTGCATATTTCTGATTACAGTGAGTTAAAGAAACAGGACTTGATATACAAAATTCTTGAATACGG
>DASXTZ010000104.1:0-2925 GCA_036505135.1 Ignavibacteria bacterium | reverse complement strand
ACAGTGGAAAGCACCGTATCATCAATTCCCTCAAAGCTTGTTCTTCCGCTTACAACGCGCAGCCCTAAGTTCATCTTTGCCTCGCCAATAATCGATTTCACAAAGCGCGCATTCCCGAAAGTTCTGTCTCTATCGCGGTATGCTTCAACAAGCTTTTTGTAGAGAAACTCCTGCGCATCAGTCGAGATTTGTATATCAAGGTCGTTCAATTCAAGCCTGCCGATATCAAGCAGCTCCTGCGGCGTATAATCCGGAAAGTGGAAATAACTGTTGAAGCGCGATTTTATGCCCGGGTTGGATTCAAGAAAGGCGTGCATTTCATCCGGATAGCCTGCCACGACTACGGCTAAATCACCGTCGCCATCTGACATCTCTTTTATAATTACTTCAATTGATTCTTTGCCGAAATCCCTGTCCGAGCCTTCTCTGTATAATCCGTATGCTTCATCGATGAAAAGGATTCCCCCTTTTGCTTTTTTAATTGCCTCCTTAGTTAAGGGTGCAGTCTGCCCTATGTATCCTGCAACCAAGTCTGCCCTATCTACTTCGTGTACATGGCCTTTGCTCAATAACCCAAGGTTGTAATATATCTTCCCAAGAAGCATTGCGGTTTTTGTCTTGCCTGTACCGGGATTGCCTGTAAATACAGCATGAAGGCCGATTCGTTCGCTTATATCATCAATTCCTTTTTCCTTCCTGTATTTTAAAAATTTCAGATAGCCGTATTTATCTTTAATGCTTTGCTTAATTGTCTGCAATCCTATCATTCCATCAATTTCATTCATTATCTCGGCTTCGGAAAGCTCTTTCCCTGCTTCCTGCTTCTGGTGGACCAGCGGTATGATCCCTTCTCCCGGGCCCATGAATTTTCCAGCCTCGGTGTCTTCTTCATCATAATTTGATACTTTAAAATGAACTGAACCCAGCACCTGCTCAAGCAAAACAATATCCAATATATAATCACCTTCATACCAGTTTCCAACGTCTGCAGAGCCCCATCCGCGGCAAAACCTTATCAGGCTCATATCCTGCTTGTAGGTAAAAAAATCTGCCACATTAGCAATGATTTCGCCAGCCGAATTTCTCACACGGAAAAAGAATTCACCATACCAGTCAGTCTTGCCGGACTGCAGGTTATCTCCTCCCAGCTCGAAAAAAATATAGCGTGTTTTATTCGAATCAAAGGTTTTTAAATACTTGCGCTGGCCGAACGGAACATCACCCGAAGGTCCTTCATAAAGCTTTATGGATTTGAGAGAAAAATATGGGTTTGACTCAGAAGTCACCTCGCCTTCCCCGAGCAAATAAAAATAACGTGTGGCAAACAGCGCGCCGTCTATCCATGCTTCCCACCTGTAAATGCCTTTCTTCCAGTAAGTGCCTGCATCCGGGGTTCCCCATGAATATCTTACATAGCCTACATTATCGGTTTTTGAAATTGTCTGCGTAAGAGGCTTATCACACAAAATAGTATTGGCTGCATCATAAGCTTTAAAGTTAACCGTTATAGACCAATCGTCTTTATCAAAAAATAAATTATAAAATGAGAGCTCAACGTAAATATATTTAATTTTAGCGGCATCAAAAACCGTTCGGTATTTTTTCTGTAACCCGAAAAGCCACTCCTGTGTACTGTGGACTTTTATATCCTTAAATTTATATTTCGTTTGAGTTTGAGGCTGAGTATCCGACATAGTTTAGATTAATTTACAATCATAAAGCCAAAACATTGGTTTTTCAATGAAAAAGTTATGATTTTGAAAAAATTATGTCATTTATGACAAAATAAACCTGAAATTACGTAATCCGTTATGATTTTAAAGAAAATTAATTTTTAAAATTAACATTTTTTTTCATTTTAAATACAATCTGAATTATTTTTTGGCACATTTTTTGTTATAGTTTTAATAAAACAAAGAGTCAAAATCAATAAATGCCAAAAAATTTAAGAAGATTTTTAAAAATTTTCATCTGGCTATCTGCTCTTTTTATCATTTTGATCCTTGGCGCTTATTACTTTATTCAAACGGAAACCTTTAATAAGCTGGCTCTTGAATATACAGTCAGCAAGCTAAACAAATCGTGGGAACTAAAAGAAAGCAAGCTTAACGTTGCATCAGTTCACGGAAATATACTTGAAGGCATACGGGCAGATTATGGGACAATAATCGTAAGAGAAGATACATTGTTTGACTTTGCATACCTTGACGTAAAATATGATATCTGGGGATTATTTAATCATGAAATCAGGGTTGAACATGCTACACTTAACTCTCCAAGAATAAATTTAATTAAGATGAAATATAATAAAGATAGCTTGATATGGAATTTTATGAACCTTTTTAGCTCGGCTCAGGAAAAAGATACCTCAATTTCAGAATTCGACTGGGATTTAACCCTGGAAAAGCTCAAGATTGAAAACGGACATCTAAAGGTTGCAGGAAATTTAGACGAAAATAATCCGGAATGGAAATATGGTAACGTAAAACTAGACTCTTTTGATTTTAACGATCTTGACCTGACAAATTTCGAAATGGAGCTTAATGCCAGATACTTTAAAAACTTTAAAAACATCAGTATCAAAAATTTATCATTTAAAACTAATTCCGATTTTAATCTTAAAAAATTAGCTCTTGATGCAAACATAAACATTAAAGATACTACAACCGATCTATGGGCTTTTGAAATGGTCACCGACAGGTCCACAATAAAAATAGACAAAGTTCATATGGAAGATTTTAGCCCTTTTAATAAAATTGCATACGAAAATTTAGGAAATAAGAATTTTGAAGTTCAGCTAAATATCGAAAAGTTTAATTTTGATGACCTAAAGTTTTTTTTACCTGAACTGGATTTTCTTGATAGCACGGCGGGACTAATATTGAATGTTGACGGCAAATATGGCGATATGGATATTCATTACCT
>DASXTZ010000103.1:0-9228 GCA_036505135.1 Ignavibacteria bacterium | reverse complement strand
GAATATGTAATTCAGGTAATCTTCTAAAGCCCAGTAAGTTTCTAAAATAAATGGAGGGTTCTGGATCCTATCAAAAGGAAATTCAATAGCCTCTTCAAAGTTCCATATGTTTATATTTTCCTGAGGCCAATATTCTTTAAGAAGTGTATGTGCAAAATAGTCTATTAACTTATTAATTTCAGGGTTTACACTTGAATCTGTATAGCTCCATACAGTAATGATTCCTTCCGGCTTTATGATCCGCCTTACTTCAGGATAAAATTTTTTGGTATCTAACCAGTGTATAGCAGTAGCTACTGTAATTAAATCCGCAGAGCTTGATTCAAGGCCGCTGTTTTCAGCATGAGCTACCCTATACTGAATCTTAGGGTGGGAAACAGCATGCAGTATCTGAGCGGAGCTGGCATCGGTAGCTATTACTTCGTCGTAATAATCTGCGAGTCCAATAGAGGCTTGTCCATTACCGCAGGCACAGTCCCATACAAGCTTATGCTCTTTTGTTAATGAGCTTAGATATTCAAAAAATGACTGAGGATACTTTGGTCGATATTTTGAATATTCATAAGCTTGCGCAGAAAAATGGTCTTTGAAAGACATTACTTATATAAAAAATAGTCTGAAATATATTTAAAGCTTGTATCGTATCTATACTGAATGTTCATATGACCATCATTAAATTCCTGGTGAAAGCATTTAATGCCTCTTTTTCTTAGTTTTTCTACAAATATCCTTGCACCCGACTGAAGATTAAATTCATCACTAGTTCCGCAATCAACAAAGATCAGCCTTAATTTTTTCAAATTATTTTTATATTTATCTACTAGCCTTACGGGATCAAAGCGAAGCCATTTTTTCCATATCTGGGGGATAAGCTCCCCGGTATAAATATCAAAAGGAAGATCAAAATTGTATTCCTTACGTTTTGGATTAGGAGAGTAGCAGGATGACATTCCAATTATATTCAAAATATTATGGAAATCCTTTGGCTTTGGCTGATTATAGCCGATTTGTGATTTTATAAAATTTTTTAATGCATTATGTCCTTTTCCATATCTTTGTATTTGAACAACAAAGTCAGGAAAATCTTTCATGTAACAATATTCAAATGCAGAATCACCCGAGTGTGTTACCATTAAACCAAAAATATCGGGATGTTTCATACCAAGCCACATTGCGCCGTATCCACCTGACGATTTGCCAATGATCGATCTTGCTCCCGCTTTAGGAATTGTTCTAAAAGTCCTATCAACATAAGGGACAATTTCTTTAACTAAATAATCCTCATACCTTCCTGTGGCAGTGGAATTGACGTATTGTGAGCCGCCGTATTTTGTAAAACAATCGGGCATTACTACTATCATCTCATTTATCTTCTTTGTTTTAATGAGCCTGTCTAATCTTTGCTGGATATTTTCCGAATATGCGCTAAGGTTCATATTCATCTTTCCGAATCCTGTAAAGCCCGATATAAGGTAGGTAACAGGATATCTTTTATTCGACCTTCTGTATGAAGGAGGAAAATAAATAAGCAGTTCTCTTTGATAGGGGTCTTTTAAGGGGTTATTCTTCAGAATTTTGCTGGTATGTAGAACAGAAATAACTAAGCTTGACATTTGATTAATTTTTAAATTTCGAATTTTGTGTCTTTAAAATTTTCATAAGTATTGTAGTCGGTAAGGTCATAATGCAAAGGAGTAATCGAAACATAATTATCCTTAATAGCAATAATATCGTTATCATTCGTTTTGTCTGTTATTACCATTTTTCCGGTCAGCCAGTAATAATCTCTGCCGTTAGGATCAGCGCGAACTTCAAAGCTGTCTTCCCAGTACGATTTTCCCTGTTTTGTTATTTTAACACCTTTTATTTCAGATAAAGCAACGGCAGGAATATTAATATTTAGAAGGGTATTTGAGGTAAGCTTGTCCTTTGCTGTTTCAAGAATTTGTTTAATTAGTTTTGCTGCTATTTTTGCCGGAATACTAAAATCATTTGGTTCGAACGTAGTTAAGGATATTGCCATAGAAGGAATCCCGAGGATTCGCCCCTCGGTAGCTGCTGAAACCGTCCCTGAATAAATGATATTAATCGCTGTATTGGAGCCGTGATTAATGCCTGAAACCACTAAATCAAATTTAACATCTTTATAAAACCATAAAGCTCCTATTTTAACGGCATCGGCGGGCGTTCCTTCAACTGCAATTCCGAAGAGATCATCATCTTTATAATATTTCTCCGCTCGTAAGGGATAAAATATTGTTATGGAGTGCCCAACAGCGCTTTGCTGCCGGTAAGGGGCGGAAACATAAACGTTGGCGAAATTTTTTAGTTCATGCACAAGTTTTTGCAGACCGGGGGCTTCTATTCCGTCATCATTTGAAACGAGTATGTTGGGTCTAGTCATTTTTATTCTTATTCATCTGCTTTTATTCATCCGATGTCTTAAAGTCATCGGATGAAATATTTAGGTTATTTTAATAACATCCAGATTTCATCAAGAAGTTTTTGAAGATTTTCTCCGCTTATTGCTGAAATTTTTAAAACCGGAATTTTAATTTGTAAATCTGAAGCACCTTTTTTCTTTTTTTCTACAAATTTGATTTTAGTTAAATCTTTTTTATGCTTGTCTGTCAGGGCATCCACTTTAGTAAAACATATTATACGAGGTTTATCAAGCATCCTTTTATCGTAACTTCTTATTTCGTTAATTAATATTTTATAATCTTCGGTTTTTTCTTCCTTAAAAGGTATCAAAGTTGAATCTATTAAGAATACCAGTATTTTTGTCCGCTCAATATGTTTTAAAAATCTTATTCCAAGCCCTTTGCCAAGATGAGCTCCTTCAATTAATCCGGGAATATCAGCAACAACAAAACTTTGAAAATCTTTATATCTTACAATTCCCAGATTTGGGACCAGTGTTGTAAAAGGGTAATCTGCAATTTTAGGTTTAGCTGCCGAAATTTTTGAAATTAAAGTCGATTTTCCGGCATTAGGCAGCCCAACTAACCCTACATCTGCAAGAAGCTTTAACTCAATTTCAACTTCTTTTTCTTCGCCTTTTTGGCCGTCTTCAGCATAGCGAGGCGCCTGGTTAGTTGCGGTTGCAAAGCGTGCGTTTCCTTTTCCGCCCTTGCCTCCTTTTGCAGCAGCATATTCTTCGCCATTTTTTGTTAAATCAGTCAGGATTTGTCCTGTGCCCGAATCTTTAATTATACTGCCAACGGGAACTTTTATTACTATATCTTTACCATTTCTGCCTGTTTTATCACCGCCTGAGCCATGCTGGCCGTTTTGTGCCTTATAAATTCTTTTATACCTGAAATCAACAAGAGTTGAAAGAGAGTTATCGGCTTTAAAAATTACATCGCCGCCTTTGCCGCCATCTCCACCGTTTGGACCGCCTTTTGGCACATATTTTTCCCGCCTGAAACTGATACAGCCATTGCCTCCGTCACCGCTTTTAATGGTAATTTTGGCGCTATCTATAAACATTAAAGCAGCCGGTTATTAAATTGCGAATGAAGGAAAGTAATTTGATTCATTATTTTAGACAGCCTTAGAATTTTCATTTATTGCATTGTCAGTGAAATGTGATTGCAGTACATCTACAAGCTTTACCGCTTCTTCGCAGTAATAATCTATTTTATTATCATTAAAATATTTTTCTAAGAGCATTGTAACATCGCTCCAATTATTCTGAACGAGTAAGTTCTCCAAAAACTCTTTAAAATTCTTCTCTTCTTTCGAAAATAGCTTTTTTATAATCCTTTTCCTGTAGGTTTCTTCGCAGAAAAGTTCATTTATCAATTTTTCACGTTTCTCTTCATCTGTTAACGGAGGAGGAGAAATGAAGTCATTAAATTGTGATACAAAAAGCAGATCATCGGAATAAATATCTTCATCTATTACGAGCTTCCTTTTATCCAGATCAGGAAGATTTGAAGCCTGCTGACGAAGCTCTTTAATACTTACCGTCTTTATCTCTTCCGGAATTTTTTCATCCGGAGGGAGTATTTTTTCAACTTCTTTATTTAACGATTCTTTGCTAATATACCCCTTTGCCTTATCGATTATTTCTTTTAATTTTTCTTCTGAAACATCAACATCCGATTTAGCTTTCGGAGAGCGCTTCGTTTCGGGATTAATAAGCTCTACCACTTCCTGTATAAAAATCTCATCACTAAAAAAATTATCGACCCGCTTTTTAATTTCAATGAAACCTTTATCGGCAAAATAAACAGAAAGTATTTTTTTGGGAAGCTTTAAGTTTATGGGGTTATTATCTCCAAGATCGTGGAAGAAGTAATATAATAACTTTACAAGGTTAAACCTGTGTGAATCATTCCCGCCTGTACCGTTTATTTCCTCATATATTTTTTTATTTACCTCATTAATTACAAGCTCTATTTGATATATAGTAACAAATTCAAGGGAGTTAAGCTCTATGAAATCAACAATCTGCATGGTGTAATAACCATAGAACTGAAAATACTTTAATCTTTCTCTGATAAACTCAACAGGCCGTGTTTCAACCTTGCCAAAGAGAAATTTTAAAATGCTGTATTTGGGCCGGATAATATAGTTTATATTAAAAATCAGGCCTTTGCGGAGAATTTCTTCAAATTCGGTTCTCTCAATTGGAATTTTCTTAGGAATGTAATAGTCGAAAAAGCTTATAATGAAGGGAGGAAGCGTGGAATGCCTCAGCTGCTGGAAAGTAATTTTATTTTCAGGAAACTCCAGCAAATTGAGGTAATCGACCAGCTTCCTCTTTGCAAAATCCTGAAACATTATAATTACATCTCCCTATTTGAAATTTCCTTTTTAAGCTGCGAGATATGCCAGGTGATATTGATCTCTTTGGGGCATGCTTCGATACAGTTAAATATTGTGTGGCAGCGCCATATACCATCCGGTGTATCTATAATATTAAGCCGTTCATCTGCTGCTTCATCGCGGGTATCAAATATAAATCTATAAGCCTTTAATAATGCAGCCGGACCGATATAATTTTCGTTTGACCAGGTTGAGGGACAGCTTGTTGTACAGCATGCGCATAGAATGCATTTTGCTGACTCAAACAGCTTTTCGGCATCTGCGTTTGACTGTCGTCTTTCTCCATCTGCAGGCGGTGGCGTATTGTTTATCAGGTAAGGCTTAACTGTCCTGTTCTTTTCATAAAAATCGGTCATATCAAGAATAAGGTCTTTTATAATTGGCAATTGAGGCAGCGGCTCAATAACTATCGGTTTATTAATTTTTAAATCTTTTAAAAGAGTACCACATGCAAGCTTATTTTTTCCATTAATTCGCATACCATCAGATCCGCAAATTCCATGAGCGCATGAACGCCTGAAAGACAGTGAGCCATCTATTTCCCATTTAATCTTATGAAGGCAATCTAAAACAGTCATTTTTTCAGAGGCTTCTATTGTAAAATCCTGAAAGTGCGGCTCATTATCTCTTTCCGGGTTATATCTTTGTATTCTAAATGTTACCTGCATATGCTTATATAAAATTTACTAATTAATGTTTGATATTCAACAGTCAATATTTGCGTTCCATTGGCTCAAAACGGGTTTTAGTGACTTTTTTGTAATCAATTTCTGTCCCTTTTCCGTTTTTGTTTATGAAAGAGTGTTTCATCCAGCTTGCATCATCCCTTTTTGGAAAGTCTTCGCGTGTATGGGCGCCCCGTGATTCCGTTCTGTTCAATGCACATTCATTTATTGTTTCAGCAATATCAAGCATGTTGCCAAGCTCGATTGCTTCCATAAGATCGGTATTAAATACAGCTCCTTTATCCATAATACTTATATTGTTATATCTTTCCTTATAGACTCTGATCAGCTCTTTCATTTGTTTCAAATCACTTTCATTTCTAAAAATTCCGCATTTTTCCATCATATTTTCCTGGAGCTCACGTCTGATCGCCGATATTTTTTCTGTTCCATTCTGATTAAGCAGCTTATTTACTTTCTCTTTTGTTTTTTCTTCAGGGTTTAATTTGAATTCACTATGCTCTGCAGTTTTTAAAAATTCATTTATTTTCTTTCCGCCGCGCCTGCCAAAAACAACAAGGTCAAGCAACGAGTTAGTACCAAGACGATTGGCGCCGTGAACTGAAACACAGGCACATTCACCTGCAGCATAGAATCCTGTTACAAGTTTTCCTTTGTGATCTGCAAGAACCTCAGTATCATAATTTGTCGGGATACCGCCCATGGCATAGTGTGCAGTCGGCTGAATAGGAACAGATTCCTTTATTGGTTCAACACCAAGATAGGTGCGCGCAAAGCCTGTTATTTCAGGTAATTTTTCATCTATTACTTTTTTTCCAAGGTGAGTTAAATCAAGATTAATATAATAAGTACCATCACTGCCTAAAATACCGCGGCCTGCCCTTATTTCTGAAATTATCGCTCTTGAAACCATGTCTCTTGGAGCAAGATCTTTTACAGTTGGAGCGTAGACTTCCATGAATCTTTCCCCTGCATTATTGCGAAGAATTCCACCTTCACCTCTTGCAGCTTCAGATACAAGTATACCAAGCCTCCATAATCCTGTTGGGTGAAATTGATAAAATTCCATATCTTCCAGAGGCAGTCCTGCCTGATAAACCAATGCGCATCCATCGCCTGTGCCAACGTGTGCATTTGATGTAATTCTATATACCCTTCCATAACCTCCTGTTGCAAACATTAATGCCTTTGCATGAAAAATATGGATCTCGGAAGTTGCTACATCAAGTGCAACAACACCTTTACATACTCCATCTTCTACTATCAAATCTGTTAAAAAGAATTCTGAATAGAAGTTTACGTTATTTTTCAGGCAATTCTCGTATAATGTTTGCAGCATTACGTGTCCGGTTCTATCGGCAGAGTAACATGCACGGTTTACCGGAACGCGCCTTGAATTTGGGTCTTCAGGGTTTTCGGGTTTCGTATGCCCTCCGAATTTTCGCTGGGCTATTTTCCCTTCCGGAGTCCTTGAAAACGGCATGCCCATATGTTCAAGCTCGATTATGGCTCTTGGAGCATCCTGGCACATTATTTCTATTGCATCCTGGTCTCCTAAATAATCAGAGCCTTTTACAGTATCGAATGCATGATACAGCCAGTTATCGTCTTCCTCGTTAGCCAGAGCTGCACAAACACCTCCCTGGGCAGTGCCGGTATGTGAACGTGTGGGGAACACTTTTGAAATTACTGCACACGAATATTCTTTTGGTATTTCAACTGCAGCGCGAAGTCCTGCACCTCCCGCGCCCACTATAACAACATCAAATTTATGTATCATTTTTAATTTAATTCCCTTAAAGCTTTTAGTAAGTCTGCTTTCTTTTTATTTTCTTCGGGTGTATATGTATATATACTTTTTAGGTCCATATAATAAATCATTGCATCAAATCTCTTTCTTTCTTTAACTGCAATCATTCCCAGATAGTATGGAAGATCTACGTAATATGTATTGCCATAAGAAGCCATTTCCTTGTCATACGCAGTTTCGATATATTTTTTAGACATTCGGTAATCTCCATACTTTTCAAAAAATATCTCTCCCAGCTGAATATATGCCTGAATATAGCTTGAATCCTTCTGAATTATCCTGTTATATTCTCTTACAGCCTTTTTGTATTTGCCCATTTTTTCATTCAGGAATGCTATCTGATATTGAACATATATATCGCCGCTATCTTTAATAAGCATCTTTTCGTAGAACAATAAAGCCTTTTTGTATTCTTTTGAAGTAGAATATGCATTTGCAAGGCTAGAAGATAATAAGCTCAAAAGGCTATCTGATTGGAACTTTGTTCTTATTGTATCATACAGACCCTCAGCCTTATTAAAGTTATCCGTGTAGACGTACAGATCCATTAATTCCTGGTAAACATTAAAGGAATCAGGTGCAATATCAAGGCATTTGAAATAAAATGTTTCTGCTTTGCCGAAATTAAGCTTTGCAATAGAATCCTGTTTAACGACGAAGGTATCAATAACTTTCATTGTATCCTTTTGCTTAACATAATACCAGTTATAGGTTGCCTCCTGTTTAAAGTTATTCGCAAGCCTTAAATTAGAGGAATAAAGACTTTCCTCACGTTTTCTTTTAGCATCAATATCATTATCTATATGAGCAAGATCAACAGAATTCATAAAATAAACAAAGCTGTTTATAGCAATTGCAAAGTTAAGATTCCCGTACCCGGAATATGTGTAGGTTGTTATCCCAACAACCTCCCCTTTGTTATTAAATAATGCTCCTCCGCTGTTGCCCGGGGATATTGCGGCAGTTATCTGAAGAACTTTTTCAAAACTCTTCTCTATCATGGCATATGTTACGGGATCTGTAAAGCTTACTTTTTCATTATCACGTATGCCTGCAACGATACCCTGTGAAATAGTATATTCATAACCGAGCGGGCTTCCTATTGCGAACACTTCCTGTCCCACTTTCATTACATCTGAGTTTCCAAATTGTATGGTTGGAAATTTTTTGCCGTCATGATACTTTATCCGTAAAATTGCCATATCATTTTTTTCATCAATCAGCAAAAGCTCGGCATCATAAAAAGTACCTTCGCTTGTTTTAACCAAAAGACTATCGATTCCGTCAACAACGTGATAGTTAGTCCCAATTAATCCATCTTCTGAAAATATGAATCCGCTTCCATTTAAAAGAGTTGTATCAGTATAGCTGTAAGTATAATATGAGTAGTAATTATCTGTATGATACCATATTGAAACAAGGGCAGGTTTAGACATTTCTATAATTTGTTCCGCGTTATATTTACCGGCTGTATCTAAAAAGGATTTGTTATTGGCCTGCGATTTTTCCGGAAGCTTTCCTTTATCTTGTGAAAGAACCGCTGATGCACAAATAAAAAACAGAATTATAATGTATCTCAATTATTTTCCTTTCCACGAAGGTTTTCGTTTTTCAATGAATGCATTCATACCCTCTTTCATATCCTCGGAAGCAAATAAAAGATAGAAAGCTTTACGCTCATATTCCAAACCGCCTTCTATGGTGGTATCAAATGATTTCAGTATAACATCTTTTGCCATTTGAACAGCAAGTGTTGGCATTGAGGCAATTTCCTTTGCCAGTGCCTGAGCTTCTTCAAGATAAACTTCATCATCAACAACACGGCTAACCATTCCGGCTTCGAACATTTCTCTTGCCGTATACATCCTCCCGGTTAATATCATTTCCATTGCC
>DASXTZ010000102.1:0-5040 GCA_036505135.1 Ignavibacteria bacterium | reverse complement strand
TATAAGGGTATTATCACTGCCGGTACTTCCTGAATAGAAAGCAACGGAAACATTATCGGTATTATTCTTATCAATATTGGATGCAGGTGCAATTCCATTTTCATTTTTGCACCCCATGAATGATACCAGCAATAAGACGATAAACCAAAAAGATGTGACACTAATTTTGTTCTTGGTATTTGGCATATTATTAACCTCCCTATTTATGGGCTATATAATAAACTAAGTTCAGGGAAAACATAGCTGGTTTAGTGAAAATAACTAAAATCACTAACCAAAAATCATGCCAAAAGTAAAATTTAATCACTAATTTAAGTAGTAGTTTTCGGTAGTGCTAAACTAATAATTATCTGTTAAATAAATTTGATAGGGGAGGAGTTGAGTTGTTATAATGCAAAACTATCTGTTTTTTTTAAAAGCCAATCCCTGTCATTCAAAGGATTTGTATTAGCGGCCTTATACCGTAAGTCGGCCAGAGAACGGGCATTTTCAATTTTTATCAGTTCGTTTACAAGAGATAAAAAATTCAGAAAGCTTGTTCTCCTTTCTTCTGAAACATTTTTATTTTTATATAAAAACTGCCGGTAGGTTTCAATTTCATGTAAAACACCGTCGATATTATTTACTTCGTAAAAAAGCTTAATTTGTAAACTTCTCAAATCAAATTTAAAAGCAAATTCTTTAAGGTTAATTTTATTCAGATATTGAAAGGTTTTATCATAATCCTTTTTTTCAAAGCTAATTTTTGCTAACGAGAAGTTATACATCCATTGCCTGTGCTCCGGTGGTAATTCTTTATAATATCTTTCAACAAAGTCTTGTGCCCATTTAATTTCGTTCAAATTCAGAGAAACAACCAGCATATTCCTGAAATTTATAATGCTAAAACTGGGGCCAGGCCGGAATTTATACATGTTATGTTTTAGCTTCAGTTTGTAAATGTTAAAAAGCTCTCTTGAAAAGTCCTTATTTTTCTGAGTTCTGTGAATGCAGCTTGTTTCAAGCCTTACTAAAAAATTGAAGCTCATCTCAAATCTGAATTTATTGATATTTTCCAGAAAAAGCTGTTTAAATTTATAATAATATTCATCATTATCGTCAAAATAAGAAGCAAGAACGCCAAAGTAAAATATCTCAAATATACTCTTTTCAAAGCCAGGCAATCGTTTAGAATGTTTTAAAATATCGAACTTTTCTATTTGGGCAAAAAACTCTTTTGGCAGGTTCGGTTCATAAACAGCATTAAAAATAAACTCGTTTGTTTTTATTTCCGATAAAGATTTCAAAAGCCAAATATAAAGATGCAGTATTTGATATCCTGCCCTGTTAACCACATTTTCGGAAATTTCATGCTGTTTATTTCGCGATAATCCAAACTGAACTGTTTCCTGTTCAACAAAAAATCGCTTGTCAAAATACAATTCATCTACATTATTTTTCAAATCCAATTCTTTTTTATATGTGCTCATTGCAGACTTAAAAAGACTATCTATAAATCTGGTATTATATTGATTAAGGATCAACCGCGTTTGGATATCCCCGTCCGATTTTAAACCAAGCTGTACAAGGAATTTTTTGAGGAGCTTCAGAAACTCGGATGAATTATTTTTATATATCTGCTCATTGAATTTTTTCCCTTCATGCAGTTCCTGGAATATCTTCCTCTTATCGATCATTTTTTCCTGAAACCCCGGATAGCGTTTTCTTAATGTCCTGTACATGCTAAGCATTATCTTGCTTGAATTAAAAAAAGGAGATTGCACGAAATTCCCCAGCAGCTTCATTTCGTCTTTAGAAAAAGTCCTTAATATTTGAATAATTTTTGAATTATTCATTTCAATAAAATATAATATTCTAAAGTAACATAGTATGTCAGGATTTTACCCTTTGAGGGATTGCCTGGAATATAACAGTATTTGATAGTGGCACAAATTTGCAGGATTTTGTGATACTATATAAGAGTTACAATTGAATTTTTTTGATTACGAAAAAAACCCCGAAAAACTTAAAAAATGAGAGTTTTTAAAGTTTTTTAAAAAATATGAAGGCAGTAACCCGCAATTTTTAATATTACTTTTTTTAAAAATTTTTATTGGAGCAGGGGATATTAAAATATATTTTTGGCGCTAACAATAGTTTGAAAATGAAAAATAAAAAAAAACAATTAAACAGGGAGATCAAAAAAAATGGAAAACAAAAGAAAATCAAAACCGAAATTACAGAGGCACGGAATATTGGTTATATTGATGATATTATTGTTTGCCATGCTCAGTATAATTTTTCTGGACACAATAGGCAAAGAAAGAAACAATCTGGCTGAACAATCAAAGGAGTTTACTAATGAGGCAGGAAATGAAAATAAATCAAAAGGTAAAGAAGGCCCTTTGCTCGATGTAGAGTATTTCAAACAGTGGAATTATCCGTATGGAATGAGCTTTCCAAATGATGTGTTCAGCAGGATGTGGAATGAGGTGAAATACCTGCCTTCGGAAAATGAGCTGAACGACCAGATTGTAAACAGCTGGAGATGTATAGGACCTTATGGAATGGTTGATAATAACTCGCCTGCAAGGTATACAGGAAGAATTCTTGATATTGAAGTGGGAATCACCAACAATATCCTTGTCGCAAGCGCATCCGGGGGTTTATGGGGATTTTTTGGTTTTATTCCCATCCCTCTGAGTGATGATTTAAATTGCTTGTCTATTGGCTCTTTTGATACTCATCCTAATGATCCAAATATCATACTGCTTGGCACCGGCGAATATTACGTGGGTACACCATCGTATCAAAAAACAGGAACCGGGTTATACAAAACAACAAACGGCGGAAATATCTGGACTCATATCACCATGAATCCCGAGCCGCAGGGTTTCAGCCAGATAAGGTATCTCCATTCAAATCCCAATATAGTTTATGCAGCAACAGTTGATGGATTTTACCGGTCTTCTAATGCAGGAAATTCATGGACACGCCTCTTATCAAGTTCTAATTGTTTCAGCTTTGATATAAGTTCTGCCAACCCTAATCTTATTTACCTGGGACGCTACGGGGCACTGCTTAAATCAACAAATGCAGGAATAAATTTTTCAGCCGTATCAACTCCCGGATTTCCAACGTTAAATGTAGGCAGAGTTACAGTTGCTATGGGAATTAATTCCCCGAACTTTATTTATTGTGCTATATCTAATGATTTGGATGACCACATGCTGGGTATTTTCAGGTCTGTAGATAATGGAGTAAGCTGGACTGATGTTTCTCCGCCTGAAAATATTTTTGGAAATCAGGGCTGGTATAATGATGAACTGGGTGTTTGCCCAACAGATGCAAACCTGGTTCTTGCAGGAGGAATCAGGTTATGGAGAACTACCAATGGCGGAGCGTATTGGAGTGAAATTGTTGATGATGATGTACATGCTGACCAGCATGCGATAGAATGGAAAAACAGTACGACGGTTTATGCTGGTAATGATGGAGGTTTGACCTACTCTACTGATGCAGGAGTTAGCTGGACAAGTCCATCAAATACATTTCCAATTACGCAATATATTACAATTAATGCAGGAGTTAATAACCGCGGGGTCATTTATGGCGGCTCAAGAGATAACGGCCTATCGGGAACGACAAACGGCGGGCTAAACTGGAAACAGACAAGGGCAGGTGACGGAGGAGGCATATATGTTGACCCATATGCGGGACAAAATATTTATGCTACTAATGGCTATTATACAGGTGATTGGGCGTTTAAAAGATATAAAACAACTAATTATGGAGTTAACTGGGCTGACCTTAATAACACTGACATTGAACCTTCAGACCAATTTTATACAAAAATGCGGGGCGATAAAAATGTTCCGCCAACCCTGTATACAAATTCCGGCCCATATGTTTATTTTTCTACAAATTTTGGTAACAACTGGCAAAAGCTAAACAACATACCTTTTTCTGCAAGCACACTTTTAAATTTTACGGTTTCAAAATATTCAGGCAGTACGGGGGCGGCAGTTTATGCTTGCCTGAATCAAAATCCGCCTAGCTCAATAAACAAACTGAAGGTATATGATAACGGAACCTGGTATGAACGTTCTGCCGGTTTTCCTTACAACCAAAATGTTAGAGTGGCTGCGGTACATCAGCAAAATCCTAATTTAGCATATGCTCTGATCAACGGAGTAGGAACTCCCGGGCAAAAAATATACAAAACTACTAACAGGGGGATAAACTGGGCAAATATTTCAGGGGATATACCTGATGTTCCAATGGGCGATTTAGTTCCCCATCCAACGGATAATAACAAGCTTTATCTGGGAACGCAGCTTGGATGCTACAGGTCAACAAATGCAGGCCAGAACTGGCACAGGTGGAATAATGGAATCCCTGATGCAACCGTGATAACTGAAATGTCCTATGTTGACAGCACAATAATAAATAATAAATTTTATGTTGTGATAGGCACATACGGCAGGTCGATATGGGTAAGAGATATTTCGGGTGATGACCCGATAGGAATTACTCAAATTGGCAGCAATGTTCCCAAAAGATTTTCATTGGAACAAAATTATCCGAATCCATTCAACCCAGCTACGAACATTAAATTTGCTCTTCCAAAATCGTCATTTATAAGAATTATTATTTATGATTTAAACGGAAGAGAAGTTGAAACAATTGTGAACAACACACTTGAAGCAGGTTATTACAATATTGACTGGAATGGCAATAATTACGCAAGCGGGGTTTATTTTTACAAGCTGGTTACCGATGGTTTTGTTGAAACTAAAAAGATGGTATTGGTTAAATAAATTTCTGTATTATTCATCCGTCGACTTTGAGTCATCGGATAAATAAATTAAAAATCAATTTTATAATTTAAAAATAAAAAAATGAAACCACTAAAATATTTTTTTATCTGGTTGTTAGCTTTATATACTGTCCCAGTTCTTAAAGCGCAAACGGACTACACATCAGAAACAAAACTAAACCAAAGCTCATCAAGAAAGGTATCAGGCTCCGAGAACAAGCATTCATTATTCATCTCGCCTT
>DASXTZ010000101.1:0-4271 GCA_036505135.1 Ignavibacteria bacterium | reverse complement strand
TAATATTAATCATAGTATTACTTTTTTTCAATAATAATGGCTTTGCGCAGGATACTACAAAGGCAATTGACACCCTTAAATTTAAAAAAAAAGCTGATACCATCACAGTTCAAAAATTTATTTTTTCCGAAAATAAGTATAGTTATTTAAACCAAATTAATCCCGATACGATCGCAAGAAAACGCTTTTTATGGTATCCTCTTAAAAATTTTGATGACATATTTAATTATCTGCCCGGTTATTATTTAAAATATATGGATGTTGGGCAAATAAACCAGCTTACATTTAACCAGCTGGATAATTATAACACGGGAGTACTTCGCAACGGCAGGCCTATTAATGACTTGATAGATGGAAGTATTGACCTTAACCTGCTTTCCCGTAATGAAATATCCGAAATGGAGCTAACGAATGGATATGGAAATTCAGTTTATAATTATCCCAATCTTGTTAATGTTATTGAAAGACAACACTTTCAAAGACGTCCATATACAGAGCTGGCTTTCTGGCAGGACAGGTATACAAATGAATTCTTAGACGCATATTTCAGCCAGAATTTTGCCGATTGGATAAATTTCAACTTTGGCATTACAAAGCATTCATACGACGGTAAATATAAAAATTCTGATTTCGATAAATGGCTGGGAAGATTTCATTTAAATTTAGCCCCGTCAAAGAGCCTGAATTTTTTTATTTATACTTATTATTCAAGGATTCAGCGCGGCTTAAATGAAGGGATAAATCCTGATACTGTTGATATAACAAATAAGGAAATAATGTTTAACCCCACAACAGCCGTTGTAAAAAATTCAGATGCTTATGAGATAAAAGAAAGATTTGATATTGATGCGGGGGCCGTATTTCAAAAGGGAATATCTTTTACCAAACTGCAATCATATGTAAGCAATTCTTTCCGCAAATACCGTGATGAGGAAAACAGGCTGAATCCTAACGGAATATTTATAAAAGATAATATGCATTGGATAAATTACGGAGCAAAACTCCAGCAGATCTTTAATTTCAGGCTTGCAAAGGATTTTAATATAGTCTCAAGAAGTGAAATTGAATATGATGATATAATTAAAAATATAGATAACATTATATTAGACTATTCAATACATAGTTTTAGCAGAGATAAAAAGATTACTTTTATAGAAAATGGCGAGTTGAATTATAAAAATTTTCTTATAGGAGGATATGTTAACGGTTATCATTACACAAACCTAAACAGTATTACCTTTTATGGCGGTATTAATGGTGCATACAGTGTCCAATTGGACTCTTTAACACGATTTAGAATATCAGCACTGTATAATTCAAGAAAGCAGTATACCAGCGCGGGCTTATCTGTTTCGTTTCCCAAAAGCTTTATTTCTGCGAACTATTATTCTTTTGAATACTATACAAGGGGAATAAACGCGGCCGGTAATATTTTATTTCACCAATTGGATTTTGGTTTTAATTATTCTCACTGCTTCAATATTGAAAAAACCGGAGATATATTCCCTGTAAATTCAGGAAATGTCAGCTTAGCCTATCATAACACGGCTATTAAAAATAAGCTTGAGTATAAAATTGGATTGGTAAGCCGGTTTTGGAGTGATTATTTCTCAGTTAACTATTCAGGTCCATCAAATACTTTCTATACGCCGCCCCGAAATGCTGTTCATATACCCGCAAATGCGACACTTGATTTCTATATCATTGGTAAGATAGATAAGGCAACGTTTGGGTTGACTTTTGAAAACATTCTTGACAGGCTGATTTATAATACTTCGGTGCATCCGAATATAGATAGGGGAGGCCTGGCTAACGTGCTTTCACGTTTTAATATTACCTGGTACTTCTTCGATTAATTTTCTGCAGGCTTTACATACTTCATCTAATTCGATTTCCTTAATGCATTTAAATTCTTCGTCTTCAATATATATGCACTGCACTGGCCGCGGTGAATTGAAGAAACAAGGGCTGCATGCAAGCTCACGCCTTACAATTATATGTTTATTTTTCCAGGGATAAAGCTCTTTATAATTTGTATAAGCAAAAATTGCAATTGTTGGTATTTGCAGTGCCGCTGCAATATGCATCAGAGCAGTGTCGTTTGTAACAAACAAGCTGCAATGCTTCATTAAAGCAATACTTTCAGTGATATTTTTCGTTTCGGGAATCAGGGTAACTTCGGCAGCGTTATTATGTATTTTATTGTTGACGTCCATTTCTGTACCAAAAAGCAGTGTTTTTGCTCCATAGTCTAAGGCTAATTTCTTTGCCAGTTCGGTATATTTACCGGCAGCCCATCTTTTATTAATATGGCGCTTAAAGGTCTGCGAACCAGCGTGAAAACCGATTAGCATGCTGGCATTAAGTTTATTTTTTTTAATAAAGTTATTTGCCCATTCCTCATCCTCTTTTTTGATTAATACTGCGTATGGACCGAGTTCCTGCTCATTTGATTCGGGTGCTATAAATTTTATAAGGTCAAAATTTTGCATGACGTTATGCCTGTCCTTAACTTCATGTGCCAAATCTGTATTCAAAAAATCCAGCTCACGCCTCGAGTAATTCAGGTATTTAGTAGCAAGCCTTCTTTTTGCTCCCAATATTCGTTGCAGAACGTTATATTCCCACCGGTTAGAAGGATAGACGTTTATAGAATAATCATATTTATTACTCCTAATAGCCATAACCTCCTGCAATGATTTAAATTTCGATTGATGAAGAAAATCTATGTGATAGATTTTATTAAGAAGAGGAGAATTAGAAAAAATATCGCGTACCTGGCTGAACATCGCAAGCATGTCTATTTGGGCGTCCGGCCGATGTTTTTTTAAAAGTGCAAGGGCAGGGAAGAACATTACTGCGTCACCTATACCTGATAAAGCGTTGATAAGGATTTTCATGCTAATGTTTTTTTATTATGAGTAAAAATTTATCGTTAAAATCAACCTTTGTCAGCAATTCAGCATTATTACCAAAAACTTTCATGTACGATTCAATTCCTCTTGGTTTTTCGATACGGTTTAACCGCAGCTTGTTTGTCAGGTAAACATTTTTACCGGGGTCCCACATGGTTATTATCAAATAACCATTTTTCTTGAGAGAATTCCATAAGTTGTTCATCGCGATGTTGAATTTTTTATCGTTAGTAATATGCTGGGTTACGTCTATCATTAACCCAAGGTCGAATTTATTTTGCTTCAGTTCCACTTCGCTGATATCACCGTGTATAAAATTATAATCAGGATAAAGTTTTTGAAGATTGCTAACGGAAACTTGTGCTATATCGTTTCCTGTATATTTTTTAGCACCCAGTGTTTTCAAATATTCTGTCCAGTAACCAACGCCGCACCCTACCTCTATTATCTCTGTTTCAGAGGTTATCGTTATTCCTATTTTCTTGATCTCAGTTTCGAGAATACCTTTCTTTTTTTCATACATTCTTTCGTTATCTTCATTGCTCATCCTGAAATGGCCTACTCCTCTAAGGTCAAAGGAATTGGAAAGCAGCTCGTTCCAGAACTTCTTCGGCTTATAGTGAAACATCATGTTAAAATATATTTTCAGATCTTTAAAAAATGGCACTGTATTACCTTACTTCTGGCCCCAGAGAACTGGCTCAAAAGTCGAAATCAGAGATTTCGCAATCGATCCGCTAAAAGCGGATTCGATAACATCCGCTAATGCGGATGTCTTTTGAGCCGGTTCCTGAACTATCTGTATTAATTTTCACCTATAAATATCAGACTCCTGACGGAGTAAATTAATTTTAGTTAAAAATATCCGGTGAATATTTTCTAATTTTATCAAGGCTGATTTTTGCATTTGAAGTATCTCCTTTTTCAAGATACATCTGGTATAAATAGTAGTGTGACATAATATTATAATCATCAAGCTCAACAGCCTTTTTGTAATTTTCAAAGGCTTTATTTTTATTATTCTGCTGCTGATAAATATCACCAATCATCTGGTATGGCGTTCCCCAGTTAACAGGACCTTCTGCTATTGCCTGCTGATAAAGGCTTATTGCCTCCTGAAGCTTGGTTTTATCGCGCGAGGTATTCATTGCCTGGTTGTAAAGATTAACAAACGTTTTTTTGTAGTTCGGGTTCGAAGCTGAGCTTATGTTCCGGTTAGCTTCTGCATCCGTTTTGCGTTTATAAATTATATCACTAAAATTAAATTCTTTAATAGAAAAATAATATGGGTAGTAATATTTCAAAAATTCATCGGAAGTAAAAAGTCCGCGTTCAGCGTAAGCGCTTGGCTTAATC
>DASXTZ010000100.1:0-4688 GCA_036505135.1 Ignavibacteria bacterium | reverse complement strand
CTCTGCTAATTCGAATTTAGCTTTTGCTACTTCCTGAATTCTTTTATTAACCGAATCCTCAGCTCCTTTTTCGTTTAACAGGCTGTCAATCAAGCTGTTAACTGAGGAAAGTCCACCCGGTTTTCCATGTTCTTTACCGGGTATATTCTGCTCATTTTGCTCGTTAAGGGGAATATTGGAAGTTTTAGCTTTAAATAGCGAATCATAATCCGTATTAATGGTTGTGCCCGCTATAATTGACCTTAATTCATAGTAGCGTTTGAAGGTTTTCATTTTTGAACTTGCCAAGGCGGCATATGTTCCAGCCAAGCTTTGTTCAGTTGAAAACCTATAATATCTGTAAGCGTTTAAATAATCCAGTTTTGTGTTCTCTTCATACTGGGCGATTCTGAAGCTTGAATTTGAAGAAGGTTTTGTCGAAGGGTAGTTTTGTATTACATAATAATACTGTGCCAGTGCGCGATTCATATCCTTTTTCTGTTCATAATAAAGCCCCTTCAGGTAGCCAATTTCTCCCAGGAACGGCGCATTATCCTTATATTTTACTTCTAAATCTTCCAGAGATTTACTTGCGGAGCCAAAATTATTATTTGCTATTAAATTCTTCGTGTAGTTATACCGTGCTAGATATTCAAGGTCAAATGAAACGCCATAATCAAGGACCTTATCGAATTCTGAGGCAGCCTTTATTTTATTGGTTTTCTCCGTTACGGTTGCCACCAGAAATTGCATCTGTGCCTTAAACTCGCTGTCCTTTGAGAACTCAATTGCTTTTTTGAAATTTTTTATTGCGTTTTCATAATCTTTTATGCTAAGGTAGTATTCAGCTTTTGATTGGTAAGCGCCCGACAAAATATTTTTATCACTTGATTTGGCAGTCAGCTCGTCCAGCTTCTCGAGCGCAGGCTTAACATTATCAAGACGCATTTGCGTTTTTGCTAAAAAAAGCTGCGCCTCATTAAGAAGCCTGCTTACCGGAAGCCTTGATATGAACTCCGAAAATTTTCTCTCAGCCTTCAGGTAATCACCAAGATAGTAGTATGATTTACCTACCAGCAGTACCGATTCATCCATGAACTGGCTCGACTTATGATATTGAATTATCTTTGATGCTTTTTCAATGGCTTTATTGAAATTATCAGCGGCTTCCTGTGATAAAGAAGGTTTGGCAAGGATCGAATCGAGCCTCTCACTGTATACCGAAAGAACTCTTGTGGCATAGTCATCATAAGCGTTATCAAAATTTTCCTTTGCATTAAAATATGTATTAAAGTATGTACCAAAATTTTCAACACGGTTCCCAATAAACATATATGAAGTAAAATTCTGGAAATTCTCATCTAAAGTGGCGCTGTAATCCGGCTCCGGATCCTCTACATCTTTATTAGATTCTTCATCGTAAGTTTTGTATCGGAAAGTGGAACAGGATTGTATAAGTATAATAGAAAACAGAAAGGAAATTCTGTAAAATTTCAATTTTTTTGCGCGATTCATCAATTTAAGTTAATTCTTAATGTTAGAAGTTTCAATGAAAGAACTATGGCTTGCTATTTAAGCTAACAATGATTCCGTCTTTAGAATTTCGCTAAAAACGGAACTTTATATACTGAAATATATATTGAATTGAATATACTGTAACATAAAGTTAATTTTACAGATATGGACGAAAAGATAATAAATATGGGCACAATCGATGACCCAAATTATGCAAAGGAATCTCTTCCCACAACGCTACCTGTTGTTCCTTTAAGAGATATTGTAATATTTCCTTATATGATGTACCCCGTGCTGGCCGGACGTGAATCAACTATAAATGCGATAAATCATGCTATCGGCAGGGAAAAATACATTTTACTTGTCGCCCAGCGCGATTCAAAGATAGAGGATCCTACACCCGACGTTTTATATGATTACGGCACAGTAGCAAGGATTATACAGGTAATAAAGTTGCCAAATAACCTTATTAAGGTGTTAGTGGATGGCATTACACAGGCAAAGATATTAAGCTACAAACAAAATGTGTTCATAGAGGCTGAGATACAATATCAGTTCCCGAAAATTGAAGAATCAACGGAACTTTCTGCGGTAATCCGCCAGGCTACCAAGCTTTTCCAAGATTATGTTGCCAATAATCGCAACATTGCCCAGGAATCGTTGATGGCATATGATAACATAAAAGAGCCTGATAGAAAGCTGTATTATATTGCATCAACAATCCTTGTTCCTATTCAGCACAAACAAAGGCTGCTTGAGCTAAATACCCTGCTTGAACAATACTACGAATTAATAAATATATTGAGCTCTGAGATTGAGATATTTAAGGTTGAAAAAGATATTGAATCAAAGATAAGTCAGAGTATGCAGAAGAACCAGCGCAGGTTTATTGTACAGGAGCAGATAAAAATCCTGCAGGAAGAGCTTAATGACGAAGATGAAACAGACCCGGAATTTATGAAGCTTAAGGATGCGATAAAAAAATCTAAAATGCCGAAGGAAGTGAAAGATAAGGCAATGGAGGAGTTTAACAAGCTTAAGAAAATTCCGCCAATGTCACCCGAGGCAACTGTCTCCAGAAATTACCTCGACTGGATGGTTGGAGTTCCATGGAACGTCTTTACAAAGGATAACCTTGATATTGAACATGCCCAGCAAATTCTTGATGAAGACCATTTCGGTTTAGAAAAGCCCAAAGAACGGGTTCTTGAGCATATTGCCATATTAAACAATTTAGAGAATCTTAAAAAGAATAATAAAGATGTAAAAGACCTGAAAGCAAGAGCGCAAATACTATGTTTAGTCGGACCGCCCGGAGTTGGTAAAACTTCACTTGGAAAATCGATTGCGCGTGCTTTGAACCGGCAGTTTGTCCGTATATCTCTTGGCGGAGTGCGTGATGAAGCCGAAATTCGTGGTCACAGAAGAACATATATCGGCTCAATGCCTGGCAAGATAATTCAATCAATGAGACGTGCCGGCACTAGCAATCCCGTTATTTTGATGGATGAAATAGATAAAATGGGCATGGATTTTCGCGGCGATCCGGCAAGCGCATTGCTTGAGGCATTGGACCCCGAGCAAAACAATACATTTAATGATCACTACCTTGATGTCGATTATGACCTTTCAAAAGTGCTCTTTATAACCACAGCAAATATTCAATATGCCATACCGCTTCCGCTGCAGGACAGAATGGAAATTATAGAGATGCACGGCTACCTTGATCATGAAAAGCTTGAGATAGCTAAAAGACATATCATGCCAAAGCTTTTAAAGGAACACGGGCTGGATAATAATGATGTTATAATTCCCGATGAGGCCATAATGAAGATCATCAATGAATATACGCGCGAGGCGGGAGTAAGAAATCTTGAGCGCGAAATTGCATCGCTTATGCGAAAGATAACCAAGGACGTTGTGCTGAAGAGGATAAAATCTAATGGCGAAAAAACTAAATCACACAAAGCATTAAAGGTAAATGATGAAATTGTCGAAAAATATCTTGGTGTTCCTAAATTCAAGGGGAAAAGGCCTCTTGTTGATGAAGATAAAGTTGGCTCGGCTACAGGACTTGCATGGACATCGCTGGGCGGTGAAATACTTAACATCGAAGTCAGCGTAATGACCGGAAAAGAAAAGCTGACTTTAACCGGGCAGCTTGGAGACGTTATGAAAGAATCGGCATTTGCTGCGTTATCATTTATCAGGTCAAATTCAGAAAAGTTTGGCCTTTCAAAAACATTTTTTAATAATAAGGAAGTACACATTCATATTCCTGAGGGAGCAATTCCAAAAGACGGTCCATCGGCAGGAATAACTCTGGCAATAGCAATGATATCGGCTTTAACAGGCAACCCCACCAGGTATGATGTTGCAATGACTGGTGAAATTACCCTGCGGGGAGAAATTCTTCCAATTGGCGGGCTGAATGAAAAGCTTCTTGCAGCCCAGCGCAACGGAATTAAAACCGTATTGATTCCTAAGGAAAATATTAAGAACCTGAAGGAAATCCCCGATAAAATTAAAGAAGGCTTGAATATCGTTCCTATAGAAAAACTTGATGAAGCATTGGATCATATATTCGTAAGAAAATTTAAGAAGAAGAAGTAAAAGCTTACATGGGTATGATTTTATAAAGCTTTCCTTCACCGGGCAAATACCACCCAAGGTCAAGAGTGGAAACAACCCGCTTATCAAATACGGCTACAGTTGAATTATTTTCAATATTAATAACCCTCCAGTTATTAAATTCTGAAAAAGCATTTGAATTAGCATCAAATTTAACTTTAACAAATCTCCTCCCGCCATCTTCGCTTATCTCGGGCCTATATGGTGAACATCTCCTGTTCACAATCATAAAATACTGTGTATGGCTTTCATTAGTATTTTTAAAAGTTGCCGCCTGGATATATCTGTATTGGTTGGAATCGGGCTGGTTTGTTGGCTCTTCCCAATAATCAGTAATCTGTGGCGAATAAGTTAATATTTCATTAAAATAAGAATCAATAAATAAATTAACTCTTTCTGTCGAATCGCGGTAAATATATGAATGAGTATTTACATCATTAAAGCTCATTAGTAACGAACCCCATTTATTTTTCCACAGATCGTTTAATGCAGCAACAGTGTTAAACTTACTGCTTTTATCCGACCCGCTTGTTCCTTCCCATTGGTGGTAAACGTTATCGTGG
>DASXTZ010000099.1:0-2688 GCA_036505135.1 Ignavibacteria bacterium | reverse complement strand
CCTTGAGCAAAACGCTCCGGGCGGACAGGCGGGAACAAGCTCGCAAATAGAAAATTATCTTGGTTTCCCAACCGGTATCAGCGGAGCCGACCTTGCCAGAAGAGCCGCAACTCAGGCGAAGAGATTCGGTGCCGAACTGCTCTCACAGGAAGTTGTTTCGTTGAAAATTGAACAACCGTATAAGATACTTAAGCTGAGCAACGGTGTCGAGGTTTCTGCATATGCAGTTGTTTTTGCTGCCGGTGTTTCGGTAAGAATGCTTGAAGCCCAGGGGATCGAACCTTTTTTAGGAGCAGGTGTTTATTACGGGGCGGCTATGACTGAAGCTGCTACTTATAAAGGACATGATATTTGTATTCTTGGAGGTGCTAACTCCGCGGGACAGGGAGCATTATTTTTTGCAAGGTATGCTAAAACTGTCACAATAATTCTCAGGGCATCATCTCTTCATAAGGGTATGTCAAATTATCTTGTTGAAAGAATTAATGCCGCACCTAATATAAAAGTTCTCACGGAAACTGAACTTTGTTCGGTCTCAGGGTCGGGCAAGCTTGAAAAGATTACTCTTAAACATAATCCGGATGGTAAAATATGTGAATTGGAAACTTCCGCCATATTTATTTTTATTGGAGCATCACCAAGAGCGGAAATTCTGGCAGGAATCATTGAAACCGATGAAAAAGGATATATAGTTACAGGGCCGGATTTGCCCAGGATAAATAATAAAGTCAGGGGATGGGACCTTGAGCGCGACCCGTTCATTCTTGAAACAAACGTGCCCGGTGTTTTCGCTGCGGGTGATGTGCGCTCAGGCTCGGGCAAACGTGTAGCCGCCGCTGTTGGCGAAGGCTCCGCAGCTATTGGTATGGTTCATAAATATCTTGAAACAGTTTGAGATACTCCTAACCCCCTTCACCTCTCCCTTTGGCAGGCAAAAGCAAAAAACGTCTGAACCCGGATTTAACTGATTAAATGATTTTCATGATTTCTGAGTCCCGGCAAAATCTCTCACACAGGAGGACTCTGACGGAAATTATACGTAAACAATCATAACGCAGGGTCCCTTGCAGGTCTGTGACCTGTCGTAGACAGGAGACTCTGTTAGGACAGAACAATTGACAATTGATAAATATTGAACGAGACTTTCACCGGAAGAAATACAGTTGTTTGAAAAACTTGCCCAATGCAAGTGATAATTGACAATTGAATGATATTTATTTTAAAATTGTTTATTAATGTATTGTATTAATGTTCTAAACCAAGCTTCTACTAATTTAAAACTAGTAAATAGGTTGCTTGAATCACTCAATTTCCAAGCAGGAAGATTTTCTTCAATTGAGTAATCATAAAAATATATACATTCGTAAAGTTCTTTCACTTCTGTTATAGCTTGGTTTATGTTTTCAAGTGATAGATAACCTTGATAAAGATTCACATATAAAGATGAACTAGTTAAAGAGTTTACATAAATTGTTGTCCATCTGAATAATAAACTATAACCTTGACTAAATATGATAATCCTGTTGTCAACAGATTTTTCTCTTTGAAAAATAAAGGTTTTGGGTATAATATCACCATTTGCTTCATTCACAATTTTTTCAAACTCGTCATACATTAAATCCACTTCTTTATTAGCATCATCAAATGCTTTGCGAGATTTCAAATATTCTTCTTTAATTGTTAATCGTTTTGTTTTATCCGAAATTTTTAAAGCCTCGTGCAATAACAAATCTCTTTCAGTAATTGTTTTATTTGAGGTTTTGTTCGCAATTTTAACAGGTTCATTCCCAATTTTTAATTCAATTAACTCAGCTATATCTTTAGGTGAAATTTTTGTTGCGTCAATAAAATGAATTGTAGAATTTAACCCCGGTATGTCCGATTCATCAAACCTCACAGGTAAAATATATTCGTCATTTTGTTGTATGGCCCTTTCCAAAGCGCTTCTTCTCTCATGTTTTGTCCACATTTTCTCTTTATAGTAGATGGATATGAACATAACACAAAACCTAGCCTTATCTTTATACAAATCGTGCAAATACTCTGTTAAATTTTTACCCCATAGTTTCACTTTATTTTCATTGTCATAAAAATATTTAATTTCTCTCTTCTTTAATTCTTTTGCTACTTCGGACACGTAATTCCTATTTTCTCCAGCAAAAGATAAGGCGACATCATATTCAAAATCTTTCTTATTTAAAACTTTATCTTTAAAACCATCCTTAATTTTATTTGCTGACAGATTACTTTGCAATAACTCCTCGCCAATATCCCAACCCTGCCATAAAAGATAAACCGAAGTATTAGTTTCACCTATGCTTTTAATATATTGCCAGTCTACCATAGTATCTAGAATGCTCTTTAACTCTAGACTATTTGCGCAGTAAGCCACAGGGAAATCAAGACTATCTTGCATCTGTACTAATTGACCAAAATGGTCCGATTTTCTCTTCAAATACTTTATTATCAAATATATTTTATCTTCAATTGTTTTTGGAATATCATATTTTTTTATTAATTCTTTCGGATCAGTGGAAGTAATCAATAGTGGTTCAAGTCTGTCCTCAGTTAAATTTCTCGCAATACCCGATAAAATGTAATTCAACCCCTTAAAATATTCTTTTGAGATTGCTTGCCCTCGGCCTGTAACCTTATATTTACCACATCTATTACAGATATAAATCTTTG
>DASXTZ010000098.1:0-9531 GCA_036505135.1 Ignavibacteria bacterium | reverse complement strand
CCATACACGAAAAGGTAAGGTCTTTCAATGCGGATTTTGCAAGCGTTAACAAGGTTTTGCTTACAAAAACCCAGCAGGATGTGTCACTTAACCAACTGCAGAATAAAATTATTGCCGAACTTTCGAAATCAAATATTCGTGTAATTACTGATACTTTACTGACATACAGCCATAACGAAAAGGGAAATATATCCTCTTTCTTCGCCACAGTTATTCAGAAAGCATATCTGAATAAAAAAGTAATTGTTGTTTATCCGGTAAACAAATCTGAATTTCAGAATTTTTATAATACGGTTCTTACATATAAAAAATTGGGCTACAAGTTTTTAAATCTTTCCGAATACTTTAGCTATATTGAAGAGGAAAAGAAAAAAACTGACGAAGTAAAAAAGAAGCCGGTGGATAAGAAGGACATGCCCAAAAAGACTGATAAAGATAAAAAGCCTGTTGATAAGAAAGATATATCTAAAAACAAAAAGGATCTAGAAAAGAAGAAAAAATGATAAGAATATTATTTGTTATAATATTAATAACTCTTACTTCACAATTATTTTCCCAACCGTTTAATAGCGAAGAGAAAAAAATATTGGAGGCGCAGGATAAACGGGATGCCGATGCAATTATAAAAATGATTGAGGAGGATGAGATAGAAGATTCTAAGTTGATTGAAAAGGCACTTATATCGCTTGCAAATATTGCGGATACGAACTCATGCAGCGTCATTATGAAGATTTACAATGAATCAAATGATATTCACATAAAATCTGCTGTAGCTTTTGCTCTTGGCCAGATACCCTCAGCTGCAGCGATTAAATTCCTGCGAATGATGGAACAAAAAGAAGCTACACAGCATGCATACAAACGAATTGCGATCTATAAAAATATATTAAACGCGTTGGGTAAAATCGGTACCGAAGAGAACCTTAAAAGAATATGCAAATTGGAATTTACAAATGATTCATTGAACGGGGCAATTGCATTAAGTATTGCAAGATTTGGAATGCGAAAAATAAAAAGTAAAGACGCCTTCGAAAGGCTAAAGAAACTTACTTACAGCATCAATGATGAAAATCAAAAAAAATGGGTAACATACGCATTTAACCGTATTGGGGATAAAGAATATTTGAAAGATTATAAAAAAGAGCTTGAGTTACTGGCAGCCTCTTCAAATGTTTATTGCAGGATGTGGGCTTTTTCAGCTATGGGGAAAACCGCAGATATTTCTTATCCTGAATATATTATGGCAAAGTATCCTGCCGAATCTGATTGGCGCATCAGAGTGAATATGCTTAATGCTGTTGGGAATCTTAGCCCGGATGAGAGCAGTTTAAGTGAAAATTATTTCGATATGATACTGCACTCAGCCGTTGATGACGCAAATCCAAATGTATCCGTTGCAGCATGCCAGAATCTTGCAAGAATTTGCAATAAACTTGCTAAAGATCACGCTTACTCAATAAAATTAAAAGAATATTTTGAAAATTACCTTAAACCCGATAGAGCAATTGAACCGGCTGTAATGAATGAAGTGATAGTAACGCTCGCCAAAATATTTAAGGATGACTACCGCACAAAATTATTTCAGCTATTCTCTCAGGAAGAAGGATATGATACAAAAGCAGCTATTGTTGCAGCTTTCCAATATATGGAGAAACCAATGGTATATAAAGAGCTAAGAGACTCAATCAGCACTGACATTCAGATGTATAATTTAATACATCCGAATAATGATGGTTCAATGATCGGAAGCCCCGAGCTTGCTAAGGTATACAGAGCTTTTGTGGAAACGCTTGCGGCTTTGGATGATAAATTGGATGATGAGAATAAAAATACTACTCGCCTTATTTTTTCTGAATTTGCATCGTCAAAAAATACTGCAATTACGGATATTTCTTTGACTGCTCTTACAGACTCTATGTATTCAAAATATTGGAACGAGACGGGTCAGATAATGACATTTGATTTTGAAAACTTTGAAGAACCCAAAGATAAAGATGTGATGATAATGTATATCAATGCGTGGGGAACACTTAAAACCGAATCGGCAATAGATATTCTTAAAAAACAGCTTAATTCAAATGATTATGAAATCGCTAAGGCTTCGGCCGATGCATTGAAACAAATTACCGGTAAAGACTATATAAAGAATATTGAAGTCTCAAAAATAACAACCGATTTTGATTGGAAATTTATCAATAATCTTGATAATAAAAAAATTGCAACCTTATTAACAAATAGAGGAAACATAAAAATCGAATTATTTCCAAACATAGCGCCGTTTACGGTTCAAAGTTTTATAAAACTTGGCGAAAAAGGATTTTATAACGGTACGGTTTTCCACAGGTTAGTGCCTAATTTCGTTATCCAAGGCGGAGACCCATTAGGAACAGGGTACGGAGGGCCAGGTTACTCCATTCGCACAGAAATTGCTTATAATACCTATGATTCATATTATGTAGGGATGGCGTCAAGCGGAAAGGATACCGAAGGGAGCCAGTTTTTTATAACGCAATCGCCTCAGCCTCATCTTGATGGTAAATACACAATATTTGGAAAAATAAAAGCAGGTTTTGAGGTTGTTGATAAAATCCAAATAGGGGATAAAATAGCGGGCATAGTTTTTAGTGATAATTAAATATAAAGGAGAAAATAATAATGTTTAATCGAACAGCTACCATTTTGACCGTTTTATTCATTTGTGCAGCGGTTATCAAAGCAGATGACCTTAACACAAGAAAAATGGAGCAGGTAACAAAAGAAATTCTTGAAATTTTTGTAAGTGATAAATATACCGATAAATCCACGCCACTGAGAAAATATATTTCAGAAGAATGGCTCGATCAGAAAAAACTTAATGTTAAAAAATATAAAATAAATAATTACGGGCCCCAGTTTTATAACATAATTTATTCGGGCGGCGATGTCTGTATTGCAACTATCGGGAGTGAATCATGGCTGCATTTGATTGTTTTCAAGTTCACTGAGGAATTCGGAAACTATCGCGTGGTACCTCTTGGTATTTCCAAAGCATCCAGCGATTATATCGATCCCTGGTTTTATGTACAGGATTATGTTTGCTCAGAAAAAGAGGAAGAAAAATAACTGTAAGCCTGCCTTTACCTGACTAAAAATCTAAAAACCAATAAACATTCCAATGGAACGAGGGGTTATTCCCCCTTGTTCTATTGTATAGAATATGCGGTTAATTCTTTACATATTTTGTTAAAAAATCAATAGTTATATTTATGTTTTTATGCAAGATTTAAATAAAATAAAATTGCTTCCCGGGGTTAAGCATACAATTGCAGTTTCTTCAGGTAAAGGCGGGGTTGGCAAATCAACCGTTGCAGTTAATCTGGCTGCAGCGCTTGTTAAGGAAGGATATAAAATAGGTTTAATAGATGCCGATATTTACGGGCCTTCAATTCCCATGATGCTGGGTGTAAACGAGCGTCCTAAAATAACTCAAATTGGAGGCAAGAATGTTTTGCTTCCGGTTGTAAAATATGGAATAAAACTGATGTCAATTGGTTTTATGGTTGATGAAAAAGAAGCTGTCGTTTGGCGGGGGCCAATGGCTGCCAGCGCTTTAAAGCAATTTATTAGTGATGTTGTATGGGATGAGCTCGATTTTCTTTTATATGATATGCCTCCCGGAACCGGTGATATACAATTGACTTTAACACAAACAATTCCGCTGACTGCTTCAGTAATTGTTACAACGCCGCAGGAGATATCATTAATAGATGCACGAAAAGGTGCAAAGATGTATGAAAAGGTTAACGTTCCAGTTTTAGGCATTATTGAAAACATGAGCTATTACATTTTACCGGGCGGGAAGAAAGAATATATTTTCGGCCAAGGCGGAGGGAAAAAGCTTGCTGATGAGCTGGGGATAAATTTTCTAGGGGAAATTCCCCTTAATACAGCTATCCGCATTGGCGGTGATGAGGGCAAACCAATTATCCTAAGCCAGCCGGAAAGCGATGAGGCAAGAGAGTTTATAAAGACAGCCCGGACAGTGGCCGATAATTTGAAAATTATCGAAAAATCAGCAATTAAACAGCCTTTAATTGAACTTTAATATTGCAGGGATGTTTTTTTGTAATTCTTTTATTATTTTGGTAAGCGGGCAATGCTAATTTCTGCTAAAACAGGTATCTTGGAGCAAGAGGTTAATAAGGTTCTTGAGCACATACGACCCTACTTACAGATAGATGGGGGTGATGTTGAGCTGGTAAGAGTAAATGAAAATGGAATAGTTGAACTGCGGCTGCTCGGTTCATGTAATACATGTCCGTTAAGGCCAATGACACTTCGGGCAGGTATTGAAAGAGCTATAATACATGCAATACCTGAAATTAAAAGAATAGAGTGTTTTAGTTAATTATGTTATCATTAATAGTTGTATTAATATTAAGTTATCTAGTCGGTTCATTTCCAACTGCACTTTTAATTGGGAAATGGTTTAAAGGGACCGATATTCGCAGTTACGGAAGCAAGAACATAGGGAGCACAAATGCATTTCGTGTTCTTGGCTGGAAGCTGGGATTGCTTGTGCAGGCAATAGATGTTTCAAAAGGAATTATTGCTACATTATTGATATCGAAGCTTTTTTACGGAGCACTTCCGTTTGAAAACAGAACACCATTTCAGGATATTACTCTTGTCCAGATAATGGCGGGTATTGCAGCTGTCATAGGGCATACTTTTTCGGTTTTTGCAAACTTTCGCGGCGGCAAAGGTATTAATACAACCGGCGGGATGTTATTAAGTCTTGCTCCTATTGATGCTTCAATTTCAATTGGCATATTTATTCTTGTACTTATCTCTTCAGGATACGTATCACTGGGTTCCATAAGCGCGGCATATTCATTTCCTGCTACTATGTTTATAAGGGAAAACTTCTTTGATGTAAATATAAGCGGCTACAGCACGTTAATTTATTTCAGTATAGCAGTTTGTCTGTTTCTGACCTATAACCACCGGGCGAATATAAAAAGGCTTCTCTACGGAGAGGAGAATCGGTTTGAGAACTGGTGGAAGATAAGGTTGATAAAAATAAAGGCACCATTTCAACGAAGAAGACATAGAAATTAACGAGCTTTTTTACCCGGCAGCAGACAGACGGATCAGCACTATTTCCCTTAAATATCTTCATCTCACTAAAATCCTCTTTTTCGTGTTCGTGAACACCAAGGAATAACATTTAAAAAGTGCTTAATTTTCGATAAATTCGTAATATGAAGATATGTATATTGGGTGCAGGGGGATGGGGAACGGCTCTTGCTATATTACTTCATAATAATAAACATCACATAACATTATGGGAATACGACAAAGAGTATGCACATACCCTTGATGAACACAGAGAAAATTTTTACTTCCTTCCAAAGATAAAGATTCCCTCACAAATTAAAATTACGAATGATATCAACGCCGCTGTAAAAGATAAAGACTTAATTGTAGTTTCAACTCCCACTCAATTTATAAGAAGTGTTATCGAGCAAATAAACAACCACAGCTTTACCAATAAAATAATTTTGAGTGTATCTAAAGGAATTGAGAACGAATCATTGATGACGGTCACTCAAATATTCCAGGATGTATTCAGGAAAGTTAAGAAAAAAAATATCGCAGTGCTTTCAGGCCCCTCGCATGCTGAAGAAGTGGCAAGATATATTCCAACAGCTGTAGTTACTGCTGCATACGATAAACATAACGCTGAGACTATCCAGCATGTTTTTTCAAATAAATATTTCCGTGTCTACCGTTCAAAAGATGTCTTAGGTGTCGAACTGGGCGGCGCCTTAAAGAATATAATAGCAATTGCCGCAGGCATAACAGATGGAGCAGGTTTCGGTGATAATACAAAAGCTGCGATAATGACACGCGGGATAAGAGAAATAACACGGCTTGGTGTTTACCTTGGAGCGCAGGAATCAACCTTTATGGGGCTTTCGGGAGTGGGTGATCTAATTGTTACTTGCATGAGCAAACATTCACGCAACAGGTACGTTGGCGAGGAAGTTGGAAAAGGGAAAAAGCTAAGAGATGTTTTAGGCGGAATGAAAATGATCGCCGAAGGCGTTGCAACTTCGAAATCAATGCATGAGCTAGCAAAAAACGAAGATATTGACCTGCCGATAATTGAGCAGGTTTATAAGGTACTATTCCTTGGTAAGAACCCGCACCGGGCAACTGAAAAATTAATGACACGAGTTTTAAAAGAAGAAAAGAGATAAAATTAACAACAAAAAAGCATCTATTCGTCCGACCACTATTTACAAAAAACCACCAGTCACCAAAAATACATCTAATTTATATCAAGTGGTCGGACGAATACATAATTTTTAAATGGCGCACCAATCAATTATTTTTATAAATGGAAAGATCTGGAGGCCCCATGGGAGCTTTAACGAAGCATTTGGCATTAAAGATAATGTAATTGACTTCCTGGGAACAAACAGTAATGCCTTACAAATAAAAAATAATTACACAAACATTGTTGACCTCAAAGGGAAATTGGTCCTGCCCGGTCTGATTGATGGACACCTTCATCTTTGTTACGGCTCATTAATGCTAAAACGGCTTAACGCAAGAAATGTTAACTCATTTGAGTCCTTAAAATCCGAAATCAACCGATACTTGAAAAATCATCCTGATAATGAATGGATAATCGGAAGTAATATTAATCTCAATACGTTATTGAAGGATTTTTCATTTGCTGAAGGTAACTTTGTTGATGAAATATATTCCGAACGTCCCTTATTTATTGCAAACTATGACTATCACTCGGCACTATGCAACTCACTTGCATTAGAGCGAAGCAGCCTTATTTCGAATCTGGATAAATTTTCAAATTCAGAAGTTACAACCGATTCAAATGGCAAACCAACAGGCATAATAAAAGAAAATGCTCTGGATTTTGTATTTGAAAACCTCCCGAAACCCGGCATAAAAGAAAAAGCAAGGGCAGCGTATGATTTTATTCAGCTTTTACATTACTATGGTATAACTTCAGTTTCCGATATTACCCTGATAGAAGACTTTGATGTATATAATAAATTATTTGAAGATAACAAGCTTAAGATAAGAGTTAATTCTTATATACCCTTTGAGGAGTTTATAAATTTAGAAGAGCATATAAATCGTACAAAAAACATCGACTCTGATTTTTATTCCATAAAAGGATTTAAAGCTTATTATGACGGTTCGCTAGGCTCAGAAACGGCGCTGTTTAGCAAAAATTATAAAGGAAAAAATCACAACGGCTATAAAACCGATACCGTTACAAGCGGAGTCTTATCAAAGCTGGCGCATGAAATTGATAAACAAGACAAGCAAATGATAATACATGCTATTGGCGATTTAGCCGTAGCCGAGGTACTCTATTTGTATGAATCATTAGTAAGGGAAAACAGCAAGCATGAGAGAAGACACAGAATAGAGCATGCCCAGCATATCCGGGAGGACGATTTGCAGAGATTTAAACAGCTTGGAGTTATAGCTTCTGTCCAGCCGCTGCATTTAAAATATGATATTCCGATAGTAAAAGATAAATTGCCTGATGAGCTTATAAACACAACACATAATTACAAAAAGCTTATCGACCTTGGGGTAACAGTTAATTTCGGAACGGATTTCCCTATTGTTGAGGTAAATCCATTTGAAAATATTAAAATGGCCATCACAAGAAAAGCCGGCGATGAGATATTTAATCCGCAAAACAGCATCGATTTGCACAATTGCATAAAAGCTTACACGATCAATAATGCTTTTTCGAATTTTAATGATAATGTTGTTGGCACAATTCAAAAAGGTAAACGTGCTGATTTTGTAATAATGGAAGATAATTTATTTGAAATGAGACCGGAAGAGATTGGGTCTGCAAGGGTTTGGAAGACGTATTATAATGGAGAGGAAGTGTATTCAGCTTTTTAAAACACTAACAAGCTCAAAAACAGCGATTCCATACGCTACCGAAACATTTATTGAGTGTTTAAATCCATATTGAGGAATCTCCAGAGAAAAATCGGATACTCTTATTATTTCATTTGATATGCCTGTCAGTTCGTTACCCAGCACAAGGCAAAGAGGGAAATCACCTGGTGCAATATCGGTATAATTTCTGCTCTCTGTTGTAATTTCCAGCGGAACAATTTTAATATTCTTTTCTTTTAATGAATTAACAGCATCTATCGGATTTTTTACATATTCCCACGGAACGGCGTTTGTTGCACCTAAGGCCACTTTTTCTATTTCAGGTCTTGGAGGGTATGGGGTGTAGCCTGTGAGGTAAAGTTTTTCTATTAGTGCCGCATCCGAGGTTCGGAAAATTGAGCCTACGTTATAAATGCTTCTGATATTATCGCATAAAACATATATGGGGTGACGCCTAATGGCTTTAGCCTCATCAAGAGGCAGTCGCCTTTTCCCAACTTCTTCATGTGAAAGTTTTTTCATTGATTATTTTTACCTATTGAAAATTTTGTCATAGTATTCAACATCCGATATTCTAATATTATTATTCTCAATATCGAATTCCCATCTTATTGGGTTCAAAAATATACTGCTGAATATTATTAAATTCCTTTTCTGTTCGTATAATACGATCGTAAAATGATTTCTGCCATACCGAATGATTAATTTCAAATTTGGATATCCGCTTTATCCTACGTGTTGTTTCGGCTTTATATGTCTGTATAATTTTGGACAATTGCATCTTTGTCCGCTTATATCCATTATTATCTTGTAGGGAATGCAACTCCGGATTTACTTTACCCCTGACAATATCTTGATTAGAGAAAACATTTTCTGATGACTTCGAAAAACGTAAAGTTGCATTCCCTACAATTTTTTGTTTGTATTCATGAGTTATTGCAATTATAGCATGCATATGATTTGGCATAATAACAAATATATCTAAAATTATATTTTTAAAGACTTTTGGTAAGCCTATCCATAGGTTTTCTGCAATTTTGCCATAATCATTTAAAATTATAATTCCTTTTTCAATTTTCCCAAAATAGTTTTCCATCTTATTTGTACATATTGTAATAAAATAGCTTCCCGATTGGGAATAATTATAATTCTTTAATCTATTCGGTTTACGTTCCTTCATTTTAAAAATAAGCTCTTACTTCCGCAGTACCTGTATGGATAAACCTTGATTTTCCCTCAGCCCTGCCGAAATAATTCAAAGTTGCCTGAATAAAATTACTGATTCTATACTCAAAATTTACTGTAACAAAATAACTTTTCCCTACAATAAGTCCTTTGGTCAGGTCAAAGGGAAGAAACACCGGGTTAGAAGAAAGAATTGCCTCATTTCTTGAGATCTCTGCCCTGATAGTTCCTTTTCCGCTTAATGAATAAACAAACCTGAAAGTTTCTATATTAAGGTCGGCTTTAGTAGGCTGCGAAGGGAAAATATCATTTGCCCGCTTAAGCTCAATTTTAAAGGCTGCCTCAATAGAATTTGTTGGTTTGTATACAAGCTCTGAAATAACTCCTTCGGAATTAATATTC
>DASXTZ010000097.1:0-2623 GCA_036505135.1 Ignavibacteria bacterium | reverse complement strand
TTTTTAGAGACGTTCAAGGTACAGACACATGTTTCGCATCTGGGGTGGGTAAAGTTTCTCACTTCATTTCTAATTGTTTGAACTTCTTTTTTATTTGCAAGTTCACTTATTTCTCCTCCCCTAACATTTCCAAATGCCGGGATAAAATAGCATGGCTGAATATTTCCTGTTGAAGTGATGACTGCCGAAACCATCGGCGCATTGCAATAATTCTTCGGGTAAGGGTTTTGGCCGCATAAAGCCCCATAATAATTAACAAGCTTCAAAAGCTTTTCAGGTGTTTCGGATATTAAACCGGTTTCAAACTCAGCTTTATAATCAGTAATTACTTTATTTGCAATTTCTCTGAACTCGTTTACTTCATCCTTGCTTAATGAAATATCACTTTCTGGCGCAGCGGCTCCTCTTGTATCACGCCCGAACGCATCAGAAGTAACATCAGCTGATAGAAAGGAAATTCTGTTTACATTTAATGATTTTGCAAGGTCAATAAACTTTGGAAGCTGGCGGAAATTTTGTTTTTGTAATACTGACCGGATAGAAACCTGTCTTATGCCACTTTCATCAATAACCTTTTCTATTCCTTTTAGTATCAGGTCAAATGAGTTGATACCACGAATTTTATTATGAGTTTCGGCAACTGCACCATCAAGAGATACAATTATTTCGGCAAAATAATCTTTAATATCATCCGCTCTTTTTTCAAGGAGCAAGCCATTGGTCAGTAATGTTTGCTTTACCCCAGGAGATGCGAATAATTCGCAAATCTGTTTGAAATCACGCCTTAAAAGCGGCTCACCGCCGGAATAAACAATATGTCTCAGGCCAAAGGTTTTGAGCTGGCGGGCAAGCTGTTTTATTTCATCGAACGATAGTTCACCCGGCAGCGGCTCCCTGTAGGAACAAGTTAAACATTTCAAGTTGCATCCTTCTGTTACGTATAGAATAACAATAGGCAGAGTGCGAACTGTGTTTGAATAAGTATTTAAAAAAGCACGAAAGTTCAATTCATTCCCGAAATCCCATATGGATATTTTGTATCGTTCTTAAAAACTGAATTCGAGGCCAAAATTTGTAAAAGCTTTTTCATAATTAAATTCATATTTGGTCAGCGTTTCGGTAAGCGATAAGCCAATTTGATATTTGAGCTTCACATATTCTGAACCTAACCTAACCTTAAACACCGGTTCAATTCCTATTGCGCGTGGAAGCCCGGGATTTGCTACAAGATAGTATTCATACCGCGTAAAATTAAAATAATTTATCCTTATCGCAAAGATCAAATCTACAAACTCATAGTGGAAAGATATATCGGGCTGAATATAAATTCTGTAATAGTCGGCGTTTTCAAAGCCCGGACCGTTCGTAAATTCATCGTCTTCGTAAGATGAAAATGTTGAAGCTGAGCTGAACCCAGCAAACACTTCCATGTAAACAGAATCATTATTGTGGATTCTTTTAAAATACCCAAGGCCGAATCCCCATTGTCTTTGCAGGCGGGGACTGGTGCCCCTAACCCTGAGATAAGAAATATCTCCGATGGCTGCAAAGTTTTTATAAAATGAATAGCCAAGCTCCAGGTTCGTTCCGCTTGAGCCATATGAGATGCCGCTTTTAAACTGGTTAGGTTCACTGAATGCAGGGGCGTTTACTTCTGTAGGGATATACGCTGTTGTACAGGATGAAAGTATTAATGCAAAAAGAGCCAATGTAAAGAACAGAATGTTTTTCATGATCATTTCATTATTTATTAAACCTAAAAGGTTGAGGCTACTTTATTACTTTCCGGATTCTGGATTCCCGCTTCCGCCTGCCTGCTGCAGGCAGGCGGGAATGACAACATGTCAGTTTTCAAAGGCAAAACCTTCTATTTCCGGCTGGCGGTATTTTAATAAACGCTGCACTGCCATTACTTCATACGGAGCAAAATAAATAGAGCTTAAATATCTCCAGCTTCCAAGCATGCGAAGAACGTTTCTTTTCCATCCCCTGATCTTCAAATCGCTGTTTGTGGGATAGTAAGCATTCAGAGTTTTTTCAAAATCTCTTATCTTTCTTATATGCTGCCCCTTTAGCCATGGAGTTAAGGGATTTTTCCTTAAATCAAAATTCTGCCAGCGCGGCGAAACCCATTCTTCAAGTGTCTTGGGATAGTCAAATCCTTTCATCTTTGATGCGAGCGACATTTCAGAATCTTCAAAGTTTACCGGAGAGTATACATAAAGAATTATCTCAGTTGCAGGATATATCTTTTTCATTTCCTTAATAAACTTTATATCCTTATCAATATCCCTATCAATATTATCCGTAGGTGTACCAAGAACAAAGGAAAGCTCAGGTATTATATTATATTTTTTCGATTTTTCAACGAGCCTTACAATAGTATCGGCATTTTGCGTTCCACCCTTATCCATTAATTTAAGAATTTCATCGGAGCTTGTTTCGGCGCCATAGAACACCATTTTACATCCCGCACGTGACATCATCTCCCAAGTATCGTCTGAAAATTTCATTACTGTATCAGGCCTTGCCTCGCCCCACCATCCTATATCAAGGTCCGTAACTCTGCTTGCAAAGTCAAACACTCTTTTTTCGGCAACGAAGAAATTGTTATCATGAAATT
>DASXTZ010000096.1:0-3006 GCA_036505135.1 Ignavibacteria bacterium | reverse complement strand
AAAATGCCATAGACGACCTGTCTTCGTAGTGAAGTAGAGTGGGAATTGTCATATGGGTAATAAAGTGATAAGATAGATTATTCAGATAATTTTTGAATTTTTTGGGAGGTACTGCATCGAAATTGAGTGTATCTTTTTCTACAAGCTTAATAATTTCCTTATTTAAAATATTATATTTTTGTTTTGAAAATTTCCTTAAAATTTTTCCATAAAATTTAGGAAAAAGCCAGTTTGAAAATGAATGGAGTCCGCTCTTGTTCAGATAAGAAGAAAATTGTTTATAATTTTCAAGTAATCCCTTCATATTTCTATCTTTAATAATAGAACGCAGATAAGCATGAGTAGAAAAATAACCACCGAATACTTCATCACCGCCTTGTCCGTCAAGCAAAACCTTTATTTCTCCTTTAGCCTTAGACATTACATACCATTGGGGATATAGTCCCGGCCCCTCACTTGGAATTTCCTGGGAAAAGTTCAGGTGCTCGAAGACTTTTTCGAACTCCTCGGCCTTTGGCTCTATCTTATTTGCGCAGCAGTTAAATTTATTGTTAACTATATCAATATAACGGCTTTCATCGCTTGCTTTATCGCTCCATATTGCCGAAAATGTTTTTATTCCCTGCTTCTTTATTTCTGTAGAAATTGAAACAATACTTGTTGAATCAAATCCGCCGCTTAAGCACGTTCCGACGGGTACATCGCTTCTAAAACGTAATTTGATTGAATCATAAAGCAGTTCATCAAGCTCTTTGCAAAGCTCATTCTCGCTTTTATGATTATTACCGGTATTTTTAATGTCGTAATACCTGCATGTTTTCATTTCGCCGTCTTTATAAATCATGTACGCAGCTGGCTGCAGGGAATTAATTTCTTTAAGGTATGTCTCGGTTGTATCCAACCTGTTTCCATATAAAAGGAAAAAAGGGATCTTTGATTCATCAAGTTCAGCTTTTCCGGCGAGTTTGGCTAACGGTTTAATTTCTGAGGAGAAAGCAAATAAATCAGAATGTGAAATATAATATAAAGGCTTAACCCCAAAACGGTCTCTCGCAAGAAATAAACTTTTTTTGTTGCCATCCCAAATTGCAAACGCCCACATACCATTGAATCTGTTTAAACACCCCTCACCCCAGTGGAGATATGCATTAATTATAACTTCAGTATCACTTTCGGTTCTGAAACAATAGCCAAGTGATCTTAGCTCGTCCCTCAGCTCAATGTAATTATAGATTTCACCGTTATAAACAATCCAAATTTTTCTCGTGTTATCACACATGGGTCCATGCCCGCCTTCGGTCAGGTCAATAATGCTAAGCCTTCTGTGGCCAAGTACCAAATCATAATTGTTATAATCAGCATTTAAAATATCTTCGTATTTTTCTCTTATCGAAGGAATTGAAACCTTACCTGAATAGATCCTAAATTCATTTGTTTTTGTATTTATAAAAACATATCCCTCGTCATCGGGTCCGCGATGGCTAAGCAATTCATTTAAAGGCTGGATCTGCTTTTTGAAGCTAATATTTTGGGTAATGATACCGTTAATTCCACACATTAAACAAAAAAAAATTCCAAACTACTAATTCCAATTTTCAATTAATACTTATTTCTTTTCCGAAATTAGAAGTTCGTAAGTTTGATTCCTGACTTTTTCAATATTGGCAGTCATAAATATCTCTTTATTATTACGAATATCTTGTATTTCCCATCCCATTTTCAAGTAAAGGATGATCGACTTGTTATTGTTCTTAGGCCAGTAAGCCTCAAATTCAGAGAAACCGTTTTCAATACATACCTGGCAAAGCTTGATTATATGGAGCTTTGAAAGATTGAAATTTCTTATATCTTTTCCAGCATAAGCAAAATGATAATGAATTTTATTTCCATAAACTGAAGAAAAATTAACAAAACATATTTTATCTTTTTGGTTAAGAACTGCAAAGCTATACTTCCATTTATCCACCATCTCGTTTAAAAAATATTCTTTAGGTTCTTTTTTCCAATCGTACACATCTTTATATTCGCTCCTTATACCATTTACAAAGTTCATAAAATCATCCACACGTTTTTCCATAAGTTCTTTTGTTATTAAAACTATTTTAAAACTCTTTTCTGCTAGCTTATCATCAACAAACGAGTGGAAGTTTATTTTCATGTAATTTGTATTCATTTTAGAGGGGCGGGACAATTAAAAAAGGAATATTATGTTCCAAAATTCTTCTTTAGAACTGTGGTAATAATATATGCGACGGAAAGTATAAGTACAGAATAAAATATGAGTGTAAGAATAGAATATCTGTTAATTGTATATTTCTTAAGAACGCCTCTCCATCCGCAATCTCTGCATTTATAAAGGCTTGCAAGCTGAGTATATTTAATTGCCGATTCAAAAACATTCCTGGCACGGCTGCGCCTAATAGTTCCAATCCTGCCGCATGAAGGGCACTTGGCTGTTTCAGGGTATGCCTTAAAAAATATTCTTAATTGCAAATTATTAAAATTTAGCTGTTTTCCTGAATAAGATAAGAATAATCGTTAAAGTTATAAAGGCATTATTTCCTTTACTAGTTACCTGTTTTAGGTAAATGGATTGGGGTATTACCTACCTGCCTAAAGATAATAATCATTTAAAAAGCTGTTTTTGTTTTCGGATAATCAAGCCCGCCGACAATTACTGAAAACAAGATAAAAAGAATAAAACTCGACTGAATATAACAAGAATCTTCTTTAACATGCGCGATTTATAATTTCCAGCCTTTCATAAAAAAAAGAAACTGCCTCAAAAGTGCTATTCAAGCCACAGGCTTAGAGCCTGCGTTCAATTTCCTGCCGCAGCATCAGCATTTGTATTCCAAAGGAAATTGATTTTTTTGAGGCAGCCTCGATAATCTACTGCTCTGTATTAATGTTCCTCTCTGTTTTTGCAGAGCCGTTAGTTTGTGCGCTTTTGCCGTTGTTCTGAACGCCGCTTTTTTCTGAGCCGTAGTAGTAGTAATAATATTT
>DASXTZ010000095.1:0-3186 GCA_036505135.1 Ignavibacteria bacterium | reverse complement strand
TTAAGCTCCAGCGCCTCTTCAGTTCTTTCAATATTCACTTTCTTACCTATTTTCTCTTCCATCCACATCCTTCCGCCGCCGGCTCCGCAGCAAAAGCCTTTATCGCGGGAACGTTTCATTTCTTCTACATTACCCTTGTTTACCAGGTTAATCAACTCCCGTGGCTGGTCATAAATATCATTATATCTCCCAAGATAGCATGAGTCATGATATGTTATTTTTTTATCAATTCTTTTTGAATCGTCTATTTCAATTTTATTGTTTTCCACAAGGTCTCCGATAAACTGTGAGTGATGTACAACATCATAATCTCCTCCAAAGACTTTATACTCGTTTCCGATGGTTTGGAAACAATGCGGACAGCTTACAAGTATCTTATTAAACTTATATTTTTTTAAGGTTTCAACATTTTCTTTTATCAGAGTTTGCGCAAGAAATTCATTTCCAAGCCGGCGTGCTGAATCGCCATTACACTTTTCTTCTGTTCCGAGCACAGCGTAATTTACTCCTGCCTTGTTAAGAATTTGGGCAACGGAGCGCGCAACATTCTGGTATCTTGCATCAAAAGAACCTGCACATCCAACCCAATATAAAACATCAAATTCGTTTTTATTAGCGGCAACCGGTACTTCGATGATATCAGTCCATTTTAATCTGTCTGATTGGGGGAAAGCCCATGGTGCGCCGTTATTTTCCATGTTGCCAAATACAGTCATTAGCTCATCAGGAAAGCGCGATTCACTCTGTACAAGATGCCTGCGCATATCAACAATTGGGTTAACATGTTCAATGTTCACCGGACATTCATATACGCACGCCATACAGGTTGTGCAGGCCCAAAGCTCGGCATCTGTAATATAATTTTCTGAAACAAGCTTTTTATTTTCGATTTCAGATGGAACTGCTTTTTGGCCTGCAATTAATGGGGCCTTCTCAGAAACCCGGTCGCGTATGTTCATTATTATTTTGCGGGGAGAAAGAGGCTTGCCTGTTAAATTTGCGGGGCATACCGCTGTGCATCTTCCGCATTCAGTGCAGGCGTAACCATCAAGCATCTGTTTCCATGTGAGCTGTTCAACATCAACTGTGCCCAGGAATACATTTTCCTTTTCAAAATCAATTTCCTCTGTATCAAGAGTCTGAGGTCCGACCTTTGATAAATAAACATTTGGCAGTGAGGTGATAATATGAAAATGCTTTGAATAGGGCAGATAATTCATGAAAAAAAGTATGATAATAATATGTGTCCACCAGAAAATATTATAGAACGTCACCGGATCAGGTATAAAAAAGAAAGTAAGTTTTGATGATATGAAATGAGCTTTGTAAATATCAGCGTGCTCGGAATGAATTATGGATGATGCAGCATTTACTCCGAACATTGTAACCATTACACCAAGTATCATTAACAAAATTAGTGTAGCATCTTTGTTAGTATGCCCATCGCCCTTCAGACGTTTAGGATGCACAATATATCTTCTGAAAAGGGCATAGAAAACTGAAACTATAACAAGAATCCCAAACAAATCCTGTGAAGCAAATAGTATTTTTGATACGGGTCCTAAAAAGGCGAGAGAAAAATTATTGTAAAAACCCTGTATAACAGCTTCTATAACAGCCGAAAGTAAAACCAGAAAACCCCAGAATATAAAAGCATGCATAAATCCTGCTGCAGGGTCACGCAAAATTTTAGATTGAGCAAGGCCAATCCCTAAAACCTTTTTAATCCTTGGGCCAAAATTGCCGAACCTGTCATCAGGCCTGCCAATCAGTAAGTATGAACGGATTTTTAAGAGACTTCTAATGAAGAATAAAACAGCACCGGTAAAGACCAGGATAAATACTACATTATGTAAATGCATATAAACAAAATTATTGAAAAAAGACCAAACTATAAAGATATTTATTAATTTTTTTACTATTTTAAGATTTTTCCTACCGATTTTACGTGATTGTTGTTAATATATACGTAGGCTATTTTTAATAGTATTAAAGATTACTCCCATTTATTTTTTATGAAAGGGGCTTTATTTTGAAACATATATATATATTAGTTTTTGCTCTACTTTTATGGGGCTGTAAGTCTGCAAATTATCAAATAGAAGAGATTGAAGAGATAGTTGAGGAGCCGAAAACCAGTTCAAATGATTCGGCTGTAACTTCAGCTGAAAATAAGAATGAAATAATAGAAGATTTGCAGCAAAACAGGGAAAACGAAAACAAATTTACTGATAAACAAATAATTTCGAGAGTTTATGCAATTCAAATAGGAGCATTCAAAGATGAGAAAAATGCTTCTGTTTTTACCAGGAACGCAGAAAATAAACTTAAAAGCGAAATTTATTATAAAAATATTGACGGACTTTATAAGGTAAGGGTCGGCAATATTAACGGTAAAGAAGAGGCAGGTACTTTGCTTAAATCAATTATGGAAGCAGGTTATCCTGACTCCTTTCTTGTTGAATTGACATATGTTATTAATAACGACAAATAAATACTTACAATAATTTACTTTTATTTAATATATTTACTTTACAGTAACAAGTGGGGGAATGAGGCTGTGTTTAATAGATATATTTTATACATTTTACCCTTTTTTGTAGCTATATTATTATTTGGCTGTTCATCCGGGGGCTACCAGATTGAAAAGGGAAACTATAAAGATACTACTTATAAATCAACCGGGGCCAAATTAAAAGGGGCATACAAAATAAGGTCTGCACCATCATTTACCTTACAGCTGGATGTATCAGGTAATCTTGGTATGGCAGAGCTATCCTCAAATTACTCAAATAATTTTGATGCTACTCAATTTACAAATGGGGAAAATTTTGGAGTAAAAAGCGGTTTTGGGATAATGGTTATTGGTAAGGTTCCATTATGGAAAAAAAGTAACATGAGACTGAATGTTTCGTCCGGATTTAACAGATTCCAGAGCGACCTACTTACAAGTAAATCTCCGTTTGGAAGAGTTTCATACAATGTAATGTCTTTAGGGGTTGGAATAGAAAATTCATTTAGCCCTGAATTAAAAATAAAACCATTCCTGGCAGGTGAAATACAGGCTAATTTTATTTCCGGTAAAGCCTCTATAGTTGACCAATCGACAAGCACAACCCGAAATATAACAATTAAAAACTCATTCAGGATAGGTTACATGGTATATTCGGGGCTGGAATTTATGCT
>DASXTZ010000094.1:0-1550 GCA_036505135.1 Ignavibacteria bacterium | reverse complement strand
TTTTGATTCATATATAGTGAAACTGGATAATAATGGAACTATTTTGTGGACAAAAACTTTTGGCGGCTTCGGTGATGAATATGGCGAATCGATTGTACAAACATCAGACGGGGGATACGCTGTAGGAGGCTATACTAATTCATATGGGGCTGGCGATTACGATGACTATATTGCAAAACTGGATGCCGCAGGTGCAATTCAATGGTTCAAAACATATGGCACAGCCGGATATGATTATGCTCTTTCAATTAAACAGACAACCGATGGAGGGTATGTTTTATTTGGTTCAACAAGTTCCTTCGGGGCCGGCAACAATGACTATTATGTAGTCAAAGTTGATTCAGCTGGCCTTCTGCAATGGAGTAAAACAATCGGAGGACCTGGCGGTGATTATGGATTTTGTGTTATTCAGACCAGTGACGGCGGTTATGCGCTTTCGGGAACAACTTTATCTTTCGGAGCTGGTAATTATGATTTATATGTTGTAAAACTTAACGCAACAGGTTCGCTTGAGTGGAGCAGAACAATAGGCGGCACAGGTTTTGAGTACGGATACCAAATTATTCAGACATCTGAGGGCGGCTATGCCATAGCTGCCTCAATCGAATCTTTTGGAGCCGGCGGCTATGACGCTTATATTGTTAAGCTTAACAGCAGCGGACAGATAGAATGGAACAGAACATTGGGAGGAATGTATGATGATAATATTCTATCAATTACACAAACTACCGACGGCGGTTATGCAGCAACGGGTTTTACTACTATTGCCGGTTCGGGAGCAGACATCTACTTAATTAAGCTTGACTCCTTAGGTAACACTTGTGGGAACAGCCTTTTACCTGATCCGGCAACAGGTTCTGCAGGAACTTCTAATTCTGCACCGACCTTAACCTCCTCTCCGGTTCCTACTGTAAACTCACCTGTAAGCTTACAAAGCTCAAATGGAGTACTGGTAACAAATTGTATTACGGGCATTCAGCCAATATCAACTGCAATACCAAGGGAATTTTCGCTTTTACAAAATTATCCAAACCCGTTTAATCCAACAACAAAAATTAGATTTGCTTTGCCCTCCTCTCCTAAAGAAGAGGGATTAGGGGTGAGGGTGGTAGTTTGCGATATCATTGGCAGAGAAGTTGCAACACTTGTTAACCAACAATTGCAGCCAGGAACTTATGAGATTGAATGGGATGCATCTGCTTTTAAATCAAGTATTTATTTTTGTCTGATTGAAGCGGGTGATTATAAAGCATCAAAGAAAATGGTGCTGATAAAATAAAAAACCTGGCAGGCCATTGAGACTTGTCAGGCAAAATTTTTCAAAAACATTATTTTTACTTCCTTGGAGGAACTCTTAACCTTTTCTTCTTTCTTTTATCATGTATCTTTTTCTTCAGCTTTTTAATCCGTTCGCTCTTCTTATAATTCTTAGGCTTATCAAATTTCTTATTGCCATCAATATTGGTTTTATATTTTGTAAAATCTTCCCTGCTTAATACTACTTCATTTTCACCGAGCCGAAACTTGTTACGTTCTTTTGTGAATTTCAA
>DASXTZ010000093.1:0-8348 GCA_036505135.1 Ignavibacteria bacterium | reverse complement strand
ACATAAATAAATTAATAACAGTTGCTCCCTGTTCCCGCTGGTTCACAAAACAGTTCCCTCTTCATAAAGCAAAACAGCTTATAATAAACCTTATTGAATCCGGTTATTCACCGGCATTAATAGGGGGAATTGAAGATACCGATTACTGCAATCAGCTTGAAAAGGATGTATCAGTGTTAAATCTTAGTGGAAAACTGTCTCCGCTCCAGTCGTTCTTAATTATAAACAAATCCAGGCTGCTTGTTACAGTTGACTCAGCTGCTCAGCACCTGGGCTCGGCATCGAAAACGCCTATTATACTTATATATGGTTCTACTAATTTATCTTTTGGTTTTTATCCGCTGACATCAGAAAATAAAATTATTGAAATAAATAATTTATCATGCAGACCCTGTACTGATCATGGCAGAGATAGCTGCCCCAAAGGGCACTTTAAATGTATGGAAGATATCGAAATCTCTTCAATCATGCAGTCTGTAAATTCATTAATAAAAATTCCATAATTATGAACCGGAGAAAATTTATAAAATCTTCAATAGCAGTAACATCACTGCTGGCAGCAGGAAGCCTGCTGGATGTAAACTGCACATCAAAGAGAGTTCACGGAAACCCAATCGCACTTTATAAAAATGGAGAGAATAACTTAATCGATGTGGGTTCGGCACTACCCGTTTAGTAAAAAAGTATTAGGGGTGAGGCTTCAGTTCTTTCTTCAAAAACTTTGCTGTGTGTGATGTATTAAAATAATTTTTGACAATTTCTTCAGGAGTTCCCTCAGCAATTATTTCGCCGCCTGCATTACCGCCCTCGGGACCCAGATCGATTATCCAGTCTGCTGTTTTAATTACATCAAGATTATGCTCAATTACAATAACTGTATTGCCTTTATCAGCAAGCTGGTTCAGCACTTTCAGAAGCATCCGTATATCCTCAAAATGCAGGCCTGTTGTGGGCTCGTCAAGTATATATATTGTTTTGCCTGTCTGAATTTTAGATAGCTCGGTTGAAAGCTTAACGCGCTGCGCCTCCCCGCCGGAAAGAGTTACTGCTGACTGACCAAGTCTTATATATCCCAACCCAACATCATACAATGTTTGTAGCTTTCTTTTAAGCGATGGGATAGCGCCGAAGAATTCAACTGCTTCTTCAACTGTCATTTCAAGCACTTCACTAATATTTTTGCCTTTGTAACGAACCTCCAGTGTTTCCCTGTTATAACGCTTGCCGCGGCATACATCACAAGTCACATAAACATCGGGAAGGAAATTCATTTCAATACGCTTTAAACCACCGCCTTCACAAGCTTCGCATCGCCCGCCTTTAACGTTGAAGCTGAACCTGCCGACTTTATAACCGCGAATTTTAGCTTCGGGAAGCGATGCAAACAGGTCCCGGATAAATGTGAATAATCCCGTATATGTCGCAGGATTGCTTCTGGGCGTTCTGCCAATAGGAGACTGGTCTACTTCTATTACCTTATTAACATTCTTAAGCCCCTCTATTGAGTTATAGGGAAGCGGCGGCCCGGGTGTTTTAAAAAATTTTCTGGAAAGAACCCTGTAAAGCGTTTCATTAATAAGCGATGATTTTCCAGAACCGCTGACGCCTGTAATGCATATAAATTTACCGAGAGGAATTTTAAGATCGACACTTTTTAGATTATTACCCGAGGCTCCTTTTAATGTCAGTAACCTGCCATTGCCTGCCCGGCGTTTCTTAGGAACTTCAATTACCTTTTTACCAGAAATATAAAGTGAAGTAACTGAATCACCATTAATGCTGTGGGGCTTACCGAAAGCAACTACTTTCCCCCCATGTTCACCAGCCCCCGGACCAAGATCAACAATATAATCAGCTTCTTCCATCATTTGTTTATCATGCTCTACAACTATTACTGTATTGCCGATATCCCGCAGGTTTTTTAATGAATGGATAAGTAAGGCATTATCGCGCTGGTGAAGGCCAATGCTAGGTTCATCAAGGATATACAGCACCCCCCGAAGCTGGGAGCCTATCTGTGTCGCCAGCTTTATCCTTTGAGCTTCTCCTCCCGATAGAGTCCTGGCATTTCTGTCAAGTGTTAAGTAATCAAGCCCGACGTTGAGCATAAATTCCAAACGCATTTTTATTTCCTTGAGGATTTGCCTTGCGATGGCTTGCTGACGTTCGTTTAGCCTTAATTTATCAAAAAAGTTTCTTGCCTCTGTTATAGAAAGCTGTGAAATATCAAAAATATTTTTATTGCCTTCGGTTGAATCAATCAACACATTAAGGCTTGTTTGCTTCAGCTTTCCCCCTTTGCATGTTTCGCACTTATTGGAGGTCATAAAGCTTTCGGCCCAGTTTGCAATATATTCGGAAGTCTGGTTACGGTAATAATCAAGTATGATCCTTTTAATTCCGGGAAAGCGGTGCGCATATTGGCGCTCAACCCCGCGTGAATCAATATATTTGTAGTCGCGCTTTGCAGAATCGCCGTTTATTATAATATTTAATTGTTCTTTGCTGAATTTCTTAAGGGGAGTATCAAAATCAGATTTCCATGATTCAATAAGCTGCCTTAAAACCGAGAAAGTCCAGTTGCCGCGCGGTTTACCCAGAGGTGCAATTGCTCCCTCGTTAATTGTTATATCATAATCGGGAATAATCAGCCTCTCATCAAGCTCTTTCCTTGCACCCAATCCCACACAGTCAGGGCACCAGCCATAAGGGGAGTTAAACGAAAATGAATTAGGAGCAGGCTCATCAAACCCAATCCCGCAGCTCGGGCAGGCAAGCTTTTCGCTGAAGAGCTTATCGGTTGAATTGGAATCATCGGATTCATTTATGATTACAATGCCTCCCCCGAACCTTAAAGCGGTTTCAACCGATTCATTTAGTCTTAAAGAAGTTGCCTTTGTTACCATGAGCCTATCTATAACAATTTCTATGTCATGTATCTTATATCTATCCAGCTTCATCTTCGGAACTATTTCACGGATCTCTTTATCAATACGTACCTTTGTGAAGCCATCCTTTTCGATCTGTTCGAACAGCTCGCGGTAATGTCCTTTGCGTCCTTTTATAATGGGTGCAAGGATGTTGATACGTTTACAATCATGATATTTTTGAATATGGTTAATTATCTGCTGGATTGATTGCCTTTCAACAGGCAGGCCGCAGTTAGTGCAATGCTGGGTGCCGCATTTAGCAAATAAAAGACGAAGAAAGTCATAGATTTCCGTTACAGTTCCCACAGTTGAGCGGGGATTGTGTGAAATTGTCTTTTGCTCGATTGATATCGAAGGTGATAATCCCTCTATCTTATCAACATCAGGGCGTTCAATCCCGCCGATGAACTGCCTTGCGTATGCAGAAAGTGTTTCCACAAATCTACGCTGCCCTTCGGCATATATTGTATCGAAAGCAAGTGAAGATTTTCCCGAACCGGATATGCCTGTTATTACGACAAAATTATTGCGAGGAATTTCAAGGTCAATATTCTTAAGGTTGTGGACTCGTGCGCCCTGAATTGATATTTTATCTAGAAATGACATTTATGAATCGGATTAAAACCTATAAGATACCGTTAATTTTTTGAATCTTAAATGCACAGATGTATGCACTTTTTATCCGCCACCTAGACTGCAGGTTATATTACTGAAAAACCCTGCCACGAATCGATTTTGCCGGAAAACAAACTTAAGCGGACTTTAGCTGCTACACTGAAATATCATGAAAACTTTTTTATAATCGTGGCATAGGTATACTTCACTTATCTGCATATAATTATTTTAGCTTTGTAATAATTTACAATAAAACATAACTTTGCTTATGTATTGGCTTTTAGAACAGCCACTTTTCATATCTTTCACGGTCCTATGCCTGATAACGATAAGTATTTCACTGGGCGGATTGTGGTTTATTCGCAGAAAATTTCCCCATGAAAAGATAAAGGATAACCACGATACCGCGTCTGTAATTTTTAACGCATACGGTTTGCTGTATGCTGTGGTGGTAGCATTTGTTTTTTTCATAACATGGAACTCGTATGACAAAGCTACAATGGATGCCGAAATGGAAGCCAATGCGTTAATGGATCTGTTTTATATTTCCGATTCATATCCTGATTCGGTTAGAAAGGAAATTGGGACAAAAATTATCGATTACGTCAATGAAATTGCCTATAACGAATGGAAGATGCACGCCGGCGGGGAAATAAGCCAGACTGCTGCGGATAAGATGGGAGCAGTATGGAATGCAATTCTCGGTGCAAATTCAAGCTTTAAACCGGGTGAAAACATTTACAGCTCAGCGTTTGAAACCATGAGAACAATAACAGAGTCAAGAAGGCTAAGGATATTTGCAGTGAAGCAAACCGTGCCTTCTATTGTGTGGACAGTGCTGATTATAGGTTCCGTTTTATTTATATCATCCACTTATTTTTTCAGCATGAAAAATGCTGCACCGCAGTTTTTGATTACCGCGTGTTTTACTATACTTATTACTTTGATGCTTTATCTGATTTATGTGCTCGATCATGCATTTACCGGCACAAGTGCTATCAGCAATGAGCCCTTTAAGTTAATTTTAGAAATTATGAAATCTCATTCCAGGTAACTAATTACACCCTTGTAACTTATAATTTAATTGTAAAAAGGCTTCTAAGAACTCATTTTAGGGGTTTTACCATTTTTAGGTGTATCAAACGCGCTTATATTTAGTTAATTTATAGCAAATTGGAGGGTAACCCAATGGTTGAGATAAAGGTAAAATATGAAGGTAATCTTCATTGCACAGCAACCCATACATCAAGCGGAAAATCATTTAAAACAGACGCCCCGGTAGATAATAGAGGCAAGGGCTCAAGCTTTTCTCCAACCGATCTGGTTGCGACCGCTCTTGGCACATGCTATTTAACCACTATGGCAATCGCAGCTGAGGAAAGAGAAATTGATATGACAGGTGCAACTTGCAGAGTAGAGAAGCACATGAGCGAGGACAGGCCAAGGAGAGTGAAAAAGCTTATCGCCGAAATAGTTTTCCCTGAGGGGATACCGCTGGCAAAAAGAGGAATACTTGAAGCAGTTGCATTAAACTGCCCCGTTTCTAAAAGTATACATCCTGATATTGATGTTGACCTGAGGCTTCATTTTCCCGACGGCCAGGATATGCAAGAGCACAAGCATAAAGTTGAAATGTAAATACATTCCTCATATTAATTATACAGGTTCGTTTTTTTAAGCTACACCAGCTTTTTATAAAATTTAAATTTAATTGCCATGAAAAATTATTTATTAATTTTTTTTGCTGCTCTTATTTTTATTATTATAAAATTTAATGTCAGCTATTCTCAGAGCTGTAACTGCTTTCCGGGCTGGCAGTATAGAATGACCATCACCATTACGAACAGCAATGGCAGCTCTTATTTAAATTTCCAGGTAAGGGATTCAGTTAACACTCAGGCACTGATAAGTGCAGGTAAGATGAAAGCAGATGGAGGCGATATCCGGTTTGCAGATTCGCTTTGCAATCTGCTTAGCTATTTTGTTCAGAGCGGAATTAACACTACTGGTACAATTATATGGGTAAAGATTTCCAGCCTGCCTGCAAACGGAACAAGAATAATTTATATGTTCTACGGCAATCCTGCAGGAACTTCACAATCGAGCGGCAACAATACATTTGCATTTTATGAAGGGTTCGATAACAATAATCTTGGCAGGTTTGGCCCGGGGCCGGTATGCAGTCAAGGTACACCAACCTCGATGTTTAATAACGGCATAGCTACTTTCAGCTGGACGGCTAATGTGATGTGGGTATCTGACAGCGCATATTCAAATTCAGATGTTTATACCGCGGAAGCCAATGTTACTGCTGCAAACGGTAACTGGCCGGGTTTATATTGGGCAAGGTCCGTATCGCCGAATCAAAGCATGGCAGTTTTAATGGGCAGCAATAATGTTAGGGTAAGCAAAACACCAATAGGGGGGACGAATTATTGCAATGGCCATAATTTTGTTCAACCCACTTTTCCAGTTACAACACCCGTAGGTTTATGGTCTTTTACATGGATTGCTGCGGGAAGCCAGGTAGCAAGCTTTCCCGGGTTGTCTCAATGGACTACAACTGATGCAGAATTGCCAAGAGATGTTCCTCTTAAAATATGCCTGGGAGGGATATCGTCAGGAACCGGGTCTTATTCTATTGATTGGGTAAGGGCAAGGAAATATTCACCAGTTGCTGTAACTTCTGCAAACGGCTCGGAATTATCAGCTCCGCAAAGTCCGGGCAATTCTTTAACAGCAACTGTTCTTTCAAGCACCAGCATTAGAATTAATTGGGCAGATAGTTCTTCTAATGAAGATAGATTTATGATCGAAAGAAGCACAAATGGAGGCACTACCTGGGGTTTAAGAGATTCTGTCCCGGCCAATTCCACACAGTATATCGATAACGGCTTAACACAAAACACACAATATTGTTACAGGGTTTATGCTAAGAACTGCATGGGTAATTCTGCAAATTCAAACCAGATTTGTGCGACTACTTTCTTCACCGGAATTAGCCATACCAGCAGTGAAATTCCTAAAGTTTACAACTTGTACCAGAATTTCCCGAATCCATTCAATCCTGTTACAAATATAAAATTTGATATTCCGAAAAATTCTTATGTAAGGCTTGTTATATACGATGCGCTTGGAAGAGAAGTTACAAAGCTTATTGACCAGCATTTACAGGCTTCAGCTTACAGTATTGATTGGAATGCCACATCCTATGCCAGCGGTATATATTTCTATAAAATAGAGGCCCGCCAAGACGGATCATCGACAGGAGATTATATAAAAGAAATGAAAATGGTATTGGTTAAGTAGGGTTGGCTTTAACCGTCAGGCAGCTTTAAACCGCCTGACGGATTTTCTTTATGATTTTACCTCAACCGGAGTAATATATAAAACTTTCAATTCAGTACCTCTTAATATAATCATCTCAGATTGTATACCGGCTTCCTGCTCAACAAGAATTTTATGCAGATCATCTATGCTTGAAATATTTTTTCCTTTATAGGAAAGAATTATATCACCCTCCATCAATCCTGCTCTTTCGGCGGGAGAGTTTTTCTCCACAGAAATTACAAAAACTCCGCTTTCTGACTGCAGTTTATGAAACCTTACAATACGTCTGTGGATTTTGAGATTTTGCCCTGCAACTCCAATATAACTCCGCTTTACTTTTCCATCTTTAATTAGCTGTGCTGCGATAAACTTTGCAGTATTGATAGAAATGGCAAAACATATCCCCTGTGCCTGGGGGATCACTGCTGTATTGACACCTATTACTTCACCTCTTGTGTTTACCAATGGACCGCCTGAATTACCCGGATTTAAAGCTGCGTCCGTCTGAATTACATTGTCTATCAACCTGCCATTTAATGACCGGAATGAACGCCCGAGGGCACTTATTACACCGGCTGTCACACTATACTGGAAACCGTATGGGTTTCCTATAGCTATTACGAGCTGGCCAACCTTGATATTGTTGGAATCGCCCAGGTTTAAAGAATTTATATCTCTGGCCGAAAACCTGATTACTGCAAGATCGGTATCGGGGTCATCACCTATTAAATCGGCATCATAGCTTCTGCCATCCGGAAGCGTTGCCCTGATTTCAGTTGCGTTATGGACAACGTGGCTGTTTGTAAAAATAAATCCATCGGGAGTAAATACAAACCCCGAGCCGTTTCCGCCTGCAATTTCCCCCCGCACCTTTTGTTTGACCTCTATGTTAACAACCGAGGGGCTTACCATTTCAGCGGCATTAATTACGGCCTTTGAGTATGAATCAAAAAGAGCCTCATCAGCAGGAGGATTAAGCTTTACTTCGGAACCATTTTCAATTATTTCCTGATTTGATATTAATTTCAAATTTTTTGACATTATAACCTGATTTTTGTGTTAATTGTTAACGCTAAATGGTGTTAATAAAGTTTCTTTTTCGCGCGAAAAGCTTATAAAGAGTTTGTTTTTGTGTTAGTTTTAGAAGATAAATAAATGCTTAGTATAACTACCGGGGCCGCTCCTACAAGGTCAATAAAATAATGCTGTCTTAAATACAGAGTGGCAATTCCCAGCATTATTCCAAGAGGCAGTGTGCAAAACCAGAAATATTTTCTTTTATATTTATAGGCGAAATAATTAGTTATAAGAAGGATTCCAAAATGCATGCTGGGGTATGTATTTCTTACAAACGATCCTTTTAAATATTCCGAAAGATTTTGAAGGTAAGTATTGGTGACAGGTGATAGCCCAACAAGCGGAACGCTGTAGTGTTCAGGATAAGCAATATCAGGTCCTGCCGCAGGCAGCAAA
>DASXTZ010000092.1:0-3524 GCA_036505135.1 Ignavibacteria bacterium | reverse complement strand
AGGAATATGATAAGGTGTTTGAGAACTTACATAACGTTGCGTTCTTCGAAATAGTTGATAAGCTTTATGCGAGGATCCTTATTGGAAAAACCTATTATGAGACGTGCGAATTTGAACCATTGCTCAACTATATAGATGCTTCTCTGCGTTTTCTGGCTGATAATAAGTCTATATCTAAAATACGCAGAATACCTTACGCTAACTTCTTTAATTCTTTAAAAAAAATAATCTATATTGAGGAACATTCTGATTGGGATTCAATACCATTGCTGAAAAAAGAGCTTTCGCATATTCAGAACATCGAAAACAGGAAATGGCTACTTGAAAAACTTGAGGGGCTGGAGCACAGTTGAAAGACACAAAGCTTATGAATATTCTGAAGACTTTCACGAAGGACGAAATGAAGGAATTTGAGAAATTTGTTGCCTCTCCGTATTTTAACAGCGGGAAGAACTGTACCCCTTTGCTTAAACAGCTGCGAAAATTTTATCCGGCTTTTGATAATAAAAACCTTACTTACGAATATCTTTATAAAAAATTATATCCCGGCAAACAATTCAATAAACAAGTAATGTGGAATTTGACATCGGCAATGGAAAAGATGGCAAAAGAATTTTTAGAACAAGCTGCACTAAGAAAAGATAATTTAGACAAACTGGGATTGCTCCTTTCGGAACTTGGGAATAGAAAATTATTGAACATTTATTTACAAACCCTGAATCAAATGGAAAAGCAGCTGGAAGAACGGGCAATTGATTATAATTATTTTGAAGATAAAGGTCACCTTGAAAATTATAGGCAGGATTATTATCACTCTATAGATAAGACCCTGCCGGCGGCTGACTCTAAGCTTAAAGCATCCGAATACCAGATCATGCTGTTCTTAAGGATGACGGTGGGAGGATTAAATGATATGCGTGCACTGAGTTATAATCATAATTGCCAGTTTGATGTTAACATTCCAATCGAGATGGCAAGACGCATGGATTTAGAAAGCGTTGTTAATTATGCCAAAAGCAAGAATTTTGAATACGCTTTTTTAATAGAAATTTATTTCCATGCATTGATGACCATGTTAGAACAGGACAAAACTATTCATTTCGACAGACTAAGGAAATTATATGAAATACACTTCAATAAATTTAGTATGAGCGAGAAAAGGACAATAATGCACTGGCTTGTTAACTATTGTGTTCACTCCCTTGAGCTGGATGAGGCTAAATACAGAAGAATAATTTTTGAATTAAACCAGTTCCGGCTTAAGGAAGGACTTGCATACTACCCCGAGGGACAGATACCAAAGGTAATATACTTTCAAATACTTAGTTGTGCATTATTTATCAATGAAATTGAATGGGCATCTGAGTTTATAAAAAATTATACATCAAAAATTCAGCCTCAAATCAGAAAATCTGTAAGGGCAATGGCATACGCATATTTGAATTTTAAAACAAAGGAATATGATAAAGTTCTTGTTAATTTGAAGGACGTAGATTTTTTCGATATTTCGGATAAGATTTATTCCAGGCACCTTATGGCAATATCATATTATGAAATTAATGAATTAGAAACACTCCTGCACTATATAGATGCTTCTTTGCATTTTTTGGCCCACAATCCTTTAATATTCGAAAAAGAGCGGGTATCTTACACCAACTTATTTAATTCATTAAAGAAAATAATTTCCATTAAAGAAAATTCCGATTTGGACTCTATACCGGTATTAAGAAATGCAATAGAACAAATGAAGTATGCAGGAGATAAAAAGTGGCTGCTGGAAAAATTAGATGAGCTGGAGCAAAAGGGCTGAATGAAAGACACAAGATTAATAAATATTTTACGCACGTTCTCTAAGGAGGAGATGAAGCAATTTGAAAAATTTGTTGCCTCACCTTATTTTAATAACGGCAAAAATTGTAATCCCTTATTTAAACAGCTGCAAAAATTTTACTCTGATTTTGATAACAAAAACCTTACTTATGAATATCTATATAGAAAATTATATCCGGGTAAGAGGTTTAACAAGCAAGTAATGTGGAATTTAACTTCAGCGATGGAGAAAATGGTTGATGAATTTTTTATACAACAGCGGCTTAAGCTGGATCAGTTTAACAGGTATAGTCTTTTACTGCTTGAGCTTAGCGGAAAAGAACCCAAATATTATTATAAAAAAATGATTGAGATGAAGAATTATTCTGACAAGCTAAAAATCGGCGAGGATGACCACACAGGTTCCGATTATTTTAAAGTTAAATGGAAATATGAAGCAATCAGGGGAGTTTATTATCAAATACTAGATAGGTTTACTTCTTATGGTGATCAGCCTGCTAAAAAGGGAGAGTTCTTAATTTTAAGCTTTATTCAAAATCTCACTCAAGACTTATACAACGCGTATTATAATCAAAAATTTTATAATTACAGACTTGATTTTAATTTCGCTGAGAAATTCGCCGAAAATATTAATTATACAGAAATTATAAATTATTTAAATCAAAAAAATTTTGAGTATCTCTGGTTATTTGAATTTTACTATTACAAAATAATGTGTCTTTTAAAGAATGACGAAGAAAAATATTTTTTTGAATTAAAAAAATTATTCGAAAATAACTTTGAAAAGTTCACAGATTTCGAGAATTTCAATAGTATTTCTACATTAACTAATTATTGCAGAGATAAGATCGAAAGCGGCCATGGTAAATATTTAAAAACCCTGTTTGAAGTTAATAATTTCAGGATTGCAAATAAAATGCATATAGTTTCCGGATTTATACGAAAAACTGTTTATATCCAAATGGTAAAAACGGCATTATCAATTGATGAAGTGGGATGGACCAAAAATTTTATTGATAAAAATACTTCATTTTTAAAAAAAAATTACCAAAAATCAATTAAAGCATTGGCTGCGGCTATGGTCTGTTTCAAATTGAAACAATACGATAAAGTATTTCATAATCTGAACGAAGTTGAATTTGTTGATGTAAGCGATAAAGTCCAGGTTAAAATTTTATTATCCCAAACATATTATGAGTTAGGAGAAATAAATTCTCTGTTAAACCAGATAGATTCTGCAAAGCATTTATTAACTAATAATAAATTTATTAGTGCAGATGTTAAGAACCTGAATATTGATTTTTTCAGTTTTTTATCAAAGCTAATAACGCTTAAAGAAAATGGTGATATATATTCCACAATATCAGTCAAAAATAATATAATAAAAGCACAGCAATTAAATGGTAAAGAGTGGCTGCTGGAAAAATTGGAAGAGCTGGAAAAGAAAAAATAATTATTTAACCAATATCATCCTTTTAGTTTCAATATAATCCCCAGCCGTTATCCTATAGAAATACATTCCCGAAGAATACTTTGTAGCATCAAAGATTACTTCATAAGTTCCGGGGCTCAACTTTTCATTAACAAGAGAGGCTATCTGCCTGCCTAGGATATCGTAAATTTTGAGTGAAACAAACACACCCCGTCCGCCTTTGGCGTCCACCCCTGCCTGCGCCGAAACTTCGGCAGGCAGG
>DASXTZ010000091.1:0-5938 GCA_036505135.1 Ignavibacteria bacterium | reverse complement strand
TTTTTATAATATTCCTTCATTGCGCTCTTATCGGTCCTTGACCTCAGCTTATCAGGAAATGCATATTCTTCTGCCAGCTGGTTTATTACATAGTATTCAAGCGCTCTTATCCTGTCATCGGGCTGGTAGGTATTAACCGAGCCGCAGCTATCGCATTTTATATTTACTGCCATGAATGAATAAACATTGATAGGAAGCTCTGCTGCACACTGTGTGCATTTATGAAGCTTGTTTAAATCGATATGCTGTTGAACGTTCTCTAGTATCCTCCTTGCTGCCTTTGCAAAAACAGACATCTCAAATTTCTGGTATTCAATTTCCAGCCAGTATTTAAACTCTGCAGATTTTATTCGCTGGGCTGATATATCATCATGCGAAGCGCCTATCTTTTCCATTTCACCCTGCATTTTGCTCCAGCCTGCATCAGCCTTTTCAGATAACTGGGTGACCGTTTGGTTCTTTAAGCCGTTAGCAATGTTATGTATCACTACATTGTCATATTGAAGTCCGTCAATAATACCATCAAGCGGAGCTTCTGTTTCTTTTAAAACCTCATAATACCTTGCTTCCAGCTTTTTCAAAAAGCCGTCCCATCTTCCAGCCAGAGCCTGGAATTCAGGTGATGATGGATTTGCTGATTTACTGAATAATCCCATTGTTTAACCCATACCTGAGCGAAGCGAAGGATCTCATAAAAAGAATTAAGCGATTCCTATGAGAACACTCAGGTTATAATTATTAAAGAAAAAATATATTCAAAAAATGTGTTTAATAGTAGCTTAATCTCCTATCGATGGGATCCTTTCACCCGATTAATTCGGGTTCAGGATTCATGCTTTTTCAAATAGCTTGCTGCCGCAGAACATGCAGTCATCATACTGCATTTCTTCAAGCCTTGGCGCGCCGCAGTTCTTGCATCTGTATGTATGCTGTTTTGCTTTCTGCAATCCCTGTGAATATTTAGTAGTACCGGTTGAAGCATTTTTAAAAATATCACCCAGCCCCGAAAAAGGCTTTATCTTCTGGTAATACTCAAGCACTTTACCTTCCATATCAAAGCTTTTAATTGCCGCAGGAAGATTTTGGTCATTGCCGGCCTGCATTGAGTATTTTTCTACTATCTTTTCATAAACCCTTCTCAGCTCTACAGGGTACGCCCCTTTTGCGATCTTCATTTCTGAATCAAGGAGAATTTTCTTTGTCTCTGCCGTTAAAGGCTGAGCTCCGTACTGCTCAATAACTTTATTCCAGTTATCATCGCCGCCTTTTGCCGCATGATACGCAGATTGAAAAGCCTTATCAAGTTCCGTGCTAAAATTCTTTACTAAGTCTTCCATAAATTTATTAGTCGTTCACGATTAAAATATTGCCCTCTCCTTTGGGAAGGTTGGGTTGGGCTTTTAAAATTCGATGTCGCTGTGCGAATCGGTCTTCATACTTTCGTATTTTGTCTTATACTGGTTCATCAGCGTCTGCATTTGCATTGCCAGCGAAAAGTCTGTCATCATCTTTCCGCTCCAGTATGAGCTAACGTTTGAGTAGTCAGCAACCGTCATGCCAAAATCTTTCAGCACATCCTGTGCGTCTCTGCCCTGCTTGCCAAGCACGTCCTGGGCAACCATTGCCTCAACGTATTTTTCAAACGGATATGAATCGGCAGAAATACCCGAGCCGCTTCCAAGATTGCCGGATGCAGAGGTATTGAATGCTGCTGCATATTTGGTCGAAATTGTGAATGAAGTATCATTTTTCATACGTGTAAGCCATTCATTGTTAACCCGGTCCCATTTAGGCGCGTCAATGCCTAACTGTTTAACTACATCGTCTGTTGTTCCGCCAGAGGCAAGCTTTGCATTTGCTGATGCCCACTGATCTAAGGAAATTCCTTCTACAGGATCTAAAATGCCCATTTTGTTAGTATTTAAAGTTTATAAAATATGAATTTAAAATTTTTTCCCTATCAGATAACAATTATTCCGGGGTTATTTGTTCGCAAATGATTTTGTTAATGCTTTAAAGATAACTTTATTTTATAAAACATTAAATATTAGAAGTAAAAATAATCATGGAAAAATATTCATGATTGTTTCCTGGGGAACAATGCAAGGTACAATCGTGCCACGAATATGTAAAATCGGGAAATTCTGCAATAAAATTAATGTTTAGAGTAATTATAAATCTTTAAAAGTATGTATTCGTGGCACGAATATGCCGGTTTTCTCTTGTTAAAATGATAACCAGGATTTTTTTATATAAATTATCAAAATCTCCTGCTATTTTTGCATAGTTTGCTTTATCTAATCTATTGTTTATGAAAAATATAGATGGCATAGATTTCAAAAATATTAGCTTTATTTTAATGGATATGGACGGCGTTTTAAGCGACGGTTCGTTATTCTATCTTCCTGATGGACATGTGGTTAAGATATTCCATGCTCATGATGGGTATGGCATAACCCGCGGCAGAGAGCATGGGCTGAAATTTGGCATTATATCGGGTAAAAGCGCATTAGTGAACAAATACCGCGCACAAAAACTTAAAATAGAGGAGCTCTACGAAGATGCTGAAGATAAAGTTGCTGCTTATGAAGTTATAAGAAAAAAATATAATTTAAAGCCGGAGAACTTTTCCTTTATTGGCGATGATGTGTATGACCTTCCATTGCTTCAAACCGTGGCTTTTGCTTGTGCTCCGGCTAATGCATTTCCCGAAGTAAAAGATGTGGTGCATTATATAGCTAAAGCCGATGGCGGTAAAGGATGCGTGAGAGAAGTAATTGATTTTATATTAAGAAGGCAGGGGAAGATAAAATAAATTTCGGAATTCAGATTACAGATTTTTGGATTTTAAAATATATTATCTTGCATCCCCGAGTCCCTTACTAGGAGACTCTGATAAGACCGTGTATGACCACTTATTAAGTGATTGCACTGATTATTAGCTCAATACACTTCGTACTCAATATGCTCAATACACTCTAACTTACTTACTGTATTTTCCCATCAATTGACCTTCGGCTAATATATGCCCGCTCATGGCGGAAAGCAGCTGGTCTTTGGTTACATCTCCCCGCAGGTCTAAGCTTGTATTCAGCGCATAAATTTTAAAGAAATACCTGTGCGTTCCGCCCGGTGGACACGGCCCGCCGTAACCTGTTTTTCTGAAGTCGTTTATACCCTGAATAGCGCCATTATCAATATTCTTCTTTGCCGATACAGCTTCGGAAAGCTCTTTGGTATTAGCCGGCATATTATACATCACCCAATGAACCCATGTTCCTGCCGGAGCGTCGGGATCATCGCAAATAAGGGCATATGTTTTTGTGCCGTCCGGTGCATCGGCCCATGAAAGCGGAGGAGATATGTTTTCGCCATCACATGTATATTTTTTTGGTATCATGCCGCCTTCTTCAAAGACAGCGCTTTTTATTTTAATATTCATATTTTTTTTCTGTTTAGCATCACTGCTATCCGATTTTTTTTCCTGTTTGGTTTCGGTATTAACCGGTTTATTATCATAGGTTTCTTTCTTGCATGAAGTTATCAATATGCTAAAAAATACTAAAAAGGGAAAAATTTTAAACATTTTATTATCTTTTATAAAAAACATGTTTAAAATAGCTTAATGGGTTCTGTTTTTTTATTTTTTGGCAGTTTGGTTTTTGAGCTGTCAATTTTTTTATTAACAGAATCTTTTTTATTTTTTATTGAGTCTACCTTTTCTTTTTGGTTTGCTTCCCTTCGTTCCGGGGTTACAGGGATAGTTTCAAGATATTCTATTTTCGATAATTTTATTTCCCAGCTTTCCTGGTCGACAGTGCCATTGAGCTTTGCCAATATCGAATCTTCCTGGCCGCGCAAAGTAAAATAGCATAGGTAATCATCATTAATAAGCTCATCTGATAATATACTGCCGAACTCAAGCTTATTTTTGTTGGAAGAATCCCTGTATATGGATGAAAACGGATCGTATTTTTCCTCAGTTCCTGTGATAGTAAAATTTTCTGAAAGAGACACATTGTATCCGCTGTATATATGTTTGCTTGCATACAAGACCGCAATGTAATGCGAAACATTGTTTTTTATTGAATCTTTGTCCGGAAGAACCTTCTCGGTATTTTCTCCTTTGTTGCTATCCTGGGTAAAATAAATGATACCAAACGTTACAGCGGCAATTGTTAATAAAGCTGTAATAAAATATTTAACAAGCCTCCCTAAAGACAATTTTTTCTTCTTAGGCTGAAAATTAATGCCGCCATCGGGCATGTCCAGGCTATCCATAATGTCCTTAGCAATTTCGTAAGCCAGCTTATCCTGAGCCTTTAACGTAACAATGCGCTGCATATCATAATTTCGAGATGTAATATGGAATCCGTGCTCAACATCAATTAACTGAATAGTTACACGGAGCTGGCTCATGTATTTACGAATGCTGCCTTCTACCAGCAAATCAACCCCAAGCTCCCTGCCTATTATAGTAGCACTTTCTTTCTTTCCTTTATAGGCAAAGGTTGAGGTTCGGGATGCAATTTTAAAATCGGGAATCATTGTAAGATAACTGATAATTTCCTCGGTAAGGCTATCGGCAAGGCTATCAAGCTTGCTATCCTCGCTAAAGTTATTTAATGGCAGTACGGCTATTTTATAGCTTCGGCTTGAAACTTTTCCTTCAAGGTTGATGCCATCAGGATTTACTACACCGTCGTTTGTAATGGCAAATACTTCAATTTCTTTTTCCACGTTTTTGAAGTTCTGCAGCCCAAGAGTTTTTGTTTCTATATGAGCTTGATTAGAAATTTCATCCTGTATCTTATCTGATATGAGTATACTGCCGGGGACAGCAATTGATTCAATTCTTGAAGCTATATTAACGCTGTCTCCAAAAATCCCGTCGCTTTCTATAATAATATCACCCATGTGCACGCCTATCCTCACGGGGACTTTTGGCTCTGTCTGGAACTCTTGCTGAACTTTTAAAGCATACTCTATTGCTTTTAACCCGCTCGAAAAAGTCAATAATGCGCCATCGCCGTAAAACTGAATAATTTTACCGTCATACTTAGTCAGGTTTTCTTCAAGCGTGTTTTTAAACTTGTTTCTTTGCTCAACAGCCTGCTCCTCGTTTTCCTGCATTAGCGCCGAGTAGCCCTCAATATCTGCGAACATTATTGCCGATAGCACTCTCATTTACTAAACCTTCAAATTAATTACCGTTTTCAATAAATATACGTTTTTTTATGGACTTATCCTTTATTACATATAATGTTTTATTTTATTTCAAAGTTCGGGTATTTTATCAGAAAAGTAAAAATGAGGTAGAGTTTTTCTTCAGCTCTTATTTTTATAGAATAGAAGAGCTTAGCTCGATATTTTTTCCAAAAGCCATCTTTTGGATGTTATATTTTTCTCCTTAATTATTTCATTTTTTAGTATTTCCGGTTCAATTGAATCATCTTTCATTTTCAACCTTAAAAGCTGTCTTAAATACTTCGTGAAGCCCTGATTCGGAATCCTGTATGCTTCAGACACATTTTTGTTTTGCGATAAGAAATGCTGGTATGCGGCCAGCCCGAAAAGCGCCTCTTCAATATATCCTTTTTCGAAAAATATTTTCAGCTGCAATATTCTGATATTAAATTTATCCGTAAATATCTGCGATTCGATATTTTTTAAGCAGTCATGTGCTTTATCGAAGTTCTTCATTTCAAAATTCAGGGTGGCTTCACAAAGCTTAACAAGGTCTTTCCTGATTTCAGGGTTCAGCTCTTTGGTATGCTGTTTGAGGAAATTTTCCGCGCTTTCAAATTCTTTATTTTCCGCTATCAAAGTAAAGTACGAAAGAAATGTAATTGCCGGAAAAAATCCTTTCTCAGAACCCCTGTGCATATTATTTTTTAATATGAAATTAATAACTTCCAGCAATTCTCCTTTTTTTAAG
>DASXTZ010000090.1:0-3787 GCA_036505135.1 Ignavibacteria bacterium | reverse complement strand
CTTGGCTTTACCTGCAAATCATAATTTTTTTCTATTTCAGCGCTTGCCGTTATAATTAATTCGCAAAGCTTAGGCGATGTACGCAGTTCCTTTTCAAAAACGGGAATAAGCAGGCGTTTTATTTCGGCATCAGAAGGGTCAATGAATACTACACCGTAATCACCCATCAAAGAATTCACCATTTGTGCAAAGGAGGTTTTGTAGTTGTTGCCTTCCTTATAGCATGAAGTAATAACATTCATAATCTTGTCCTTAAAGTCAGTATCCATTAAATTGCTTCTCAGCTGTTCATTAATGCTGTTTACCATTTCTCCCAGCTTCATGCTTCCAACAGGCTTTGAATTACGTCTTGACCCCGGGTATTCGGGGTCATTACTCTGCGGTTCCTCTGTTTCGAACCCAACTCTGACAAGCTCATTTTGTTTATTAATTATATAAACATGGTTAGCTTCATCGATATCATGGTCTTCGCTTTCGAGCCAGAAAACGGGAACAAAGTTAAACTGCGGGAAACGTTCTTTCAGGTTCTTTGCAAGTTTTACTGTTGTAATGGTTTTATAAATGGTATAAAGATTTCCTGTATACAGCCCGACCTGCTGCCCCGTTACAACTGCAAAAGTATCTTCACGTTTTAAAAGCTCAATGTTGCTGGCAGTGTTTTCAGTTCCGCTAAACTCCACATTTTGTCTTTTTAAAACATCGATAAGCACGTTCTTATCAAAATAACGGTTAACATTATAGTTGTGAACTTTGTCATCGATGACTTTGAAGAAATCTTCATTTTCTTTATAAAATACGTTGAAGAGCGGCCTTAATTTTTTTTGCTCTTCTTCTCCAAGCGATATATAATCTAAAAAGAGATTGTTAAAATTTGGCAGTTTATTGTAATCGACGGGATACATTATTTTTTCTTGCTTTCCTTCCCTGCTTTACTTGATTTATTATCAAAAGGTTTTATCGATTTTGTTTCTGGTTTAGTTTCAGATTTTTCTGTTGCAGAGGATTTTTCTGATGTTTTTTCTTTCTCACCCTGACTCCTTGAAGAATTTTTCTTGTAGTCGGTTAAATAAAATCCGCTGCCTTTAAAAATAACTCCGCCGCCTCCGCCTATCAGCCGCGCAAGTGTGTCTTTGCCGCATATGGGACATTTTAAAAGCGGAGGTTCACTGATAGATTGTAATTCCTCAAGATGATGACCGCAATCCTTACATTTATATTCGTATATTGGCATGTTTCCTTTATCATTCCCGTTAAGAAGGGAATCTACTATTGTTAAATTTAAATCTCTTTATAACTTCATAAACTGAACCTTTAGGCTTTAAAACGCTTTTCATAAGGTAAAATGAATCAAAATCAATTTCAATCGGGTCAACTTTTACATTAATTTCCTTGTTAATCTTAACTCTGTTTTCTCTTCTGAATCTGCCTATAGTTATATGAGGGGCAAATTTTTTATCAGGTTTAAATCCAAATTTGTCCAGGGCTTTATCAATTTCACTTACAATTTGTTCTGAATGGTTGCCTTCTTCTGTCAAATCAATAAAAACAACATTAGGGCGTTTTTGATTGGGGAAAAACCCAATACCCTTTGTATGCATCACGATATTTTCAAACTCAAATTTCAGCAGTTTTATTTTCTTTGCAATTTCATCAAGAACATTTTCATTAACTCCTCCCAAAAATCTTAGCGTTAAATGGAATTTTTCATGATTTTCCCATTTAACATTGTAATTATTCAATAATTTCCTTACGTCATCCTGAATCAGCTTAAGCTTTGCTTGTATCGAACTTTCAATATTTAGTGCGAGGAAGCATCTAATTAGATTCAAAACATACAAAATTATTGATTATAATTAATATATACAAAGAAGTTTATTAAGTTCGTTAAGTTTATTAAGTTTAAGCCCTAACAAATCTGCTTAAAGAACTTAAAGAACTCAATATACTCGATGAACTTAATGAACTTTTTGTTTATATTTACACAATTTAATAGCAAAAAGATGGATACAGCGGCGGAAACAAAAGCAGCCGTTAATGGCGCAAAGGAAGATTTTCTCCCTCTTAAAAACTGGGATCATGTTGAATTCTATGTAGGGAATGCAAAACAATCTGCAATATTCTATCAATACGCACTGGGCTTCAAGTTAACCGCATATTCAGGTCTTGAAACCGGAGATAAACAAAAGGCCTCATATTTGATTGAACAGGGTAAAATCAGGTTTGTCTTAACTACTCCTTACCACCCCGATAGCTTTATTGCAGAACATATCAAGCATCATGGTGATGGTGTGCGCGATATAGCCCTTGAGGTTGATGATGCAGCAGGTGCATTTAATGAAACTACAAAACGAGGCGCAGAACCTGTTTTAGAACCAACAAAATATGAGGACAAAGACGGATTTATTATCCGCTCTGCAATAAAAACATACGGCGATACAATCCATTCTTTTATTGAACGCAAAAATTATAAAGGATTATTCCTTCCTGGTTTTGTTGAAGCTTCTGCAAAAGCTATTAAAGGTATTAAAGATGTTGGTCTTCGTTCTATTGACCATATGGTGGGTAATGTTGAGCTTGGCAAGATGAATTATTATGTAAAATTTTATGCTGAAACAATGGGATTCAGCCAGCTTATTTCATTTGATGATAAAGATATTTCTACCGAATACACTGCATTAATGAGCAAAGTAATGCAAAGCGGGACAGGTAAAATAAAATTTCCGATAAACGAGCCGGCCGAAGGAAAGAAGAAATCACAGATAGATGAGTATTTAGAATTCTATCACGGTGCAGGAGTTCAGCATATTGCTATGAATACTACAGATATTATTTCGACAGTAGGTGATTTGAAATCGCGAGGTATTGAATTTCTTCGTGTCCCAACTACTTACTACGATGAACTTGAAGGTAGAGTTGGAAAAATTGATGAGGACGTTAACGATCTGAAAGAGCTTGGGGTATTGGTTGATAGAGATGAAGACGGCTACCTGCTGCAATTGTTCAGCAAACCTGCTGAAGACAGGCCGACATTGTTTTTCGAAATTATTCAGCGCAAAGGTGCAAAAAGCTTCGGAAAAGGAAACTTCAAGGCATTATTCGAGGCAATAGAACGTGAACAGGAGTTAAGAGGAACACTATAAACAATTAGCAATAAAAGTTTTTTAACTTTCAACTTTCAATATTTAACTTTCAACTAAAGAAATGCCATTTTATCATAAGCTGGGTAAGATACCTCAAAAGCGTCATGTGCAGTTCCGTCAGCCGGATGGCTCATTATACAAGGAGCAGGTTATTGGAACCGAAGGTTTTTCAGGAATTTCATCGATATTGTATCATATAAATCCTCCTACAAAAGTAAAAGAAATAAAAGACATTGAAGATATTAGTTATTCTGAATGGGAATCAGAAACTCTGCGCCATCATCATTTAAAAACGCTTGAAGCCAAGCTCGACGGCGACCCCATTTCCGGCAGGCAGGTTTTGATGTTCAATAATGACGTATCGCTCGGTGTTTGTAATCCTTCTAAACAAATGGATTATTTTTATAAAAATGGTGAAGGTGATGAGATAGTATTTGTTCATTTTGGAAATGGCACGCTTGAATCACAGTACGGCTCACTTGATTTTCATGAAGGTGATTATATTATTATTCCTCGCGGGGTTATTTACAAATTAAATTACAAATCCGATAAAACAAAATTTCTTGTAATTGAATCACGAAGCCCTGTATATACACCCAAAAGATATAAGAATAGTTTGGGACAGCATCTTGAACATTCTCCTTACT
>DASXTZ010000089.1:0-2454 GCA_036505135.1 Ignavibacteria bacterium | reverse complement strand
TGCAGGCCTTTTGTGTTTTATCATTATGGTGGCCTGCGATAAAAAACTCGAAGTCACAGATCCGAACAATCCAACACAGGAAACTTATTTTAAAACGGCCTCAGAACTTCAAAATGGGGTTAACTCCATTTACTCTACGTTGCGTGCAGCAGAACTGGTAGGGCGGGAATGGTACTTTACTCATGACATGCGTGGCGGTGAAACCTGGGCGGGTGGTGCGCAATTGGAGGCTCCCCGTGCCGAACTATTAAAGCAAGCAAAGCCTGCATCAACCAACGCAGTAATGACGAGTGTTTGGAATGGTTGTTATCAGATGATCAATAAAGCCAACGTAGTTATATTTAAAGCCCCGAATGTAACTGACAATACAAGTCTTAGAGATAGATTAGTAGGGGAAGCAAAATTTTTAAGAGCATGGGCTTATTTTGAGTTGGTATCACAATGGGGCGATGTTCCTGTTTATACAGAGCCTCTTACTAATCCTACACAGTTTAAAGGCAAATCACCGGCTGCTGAAATTTATACACTGATCATTAGCGACCTGACTGATGCTGTTTCAAAATTACCGCTTAGTTATAGCAGCTCTGATCTTGGAAGAGCAACCAAAGGAGCAGCGAATACTTTATTGGGAAGAGTTCAAATGCAGAAAGGCGATTATGCCGCTGCTAAGACCGCATTGCTTGCTGTTGTCAATTCCAACCAGTATAGCCTCGTAGACTTCTCCTGGAATTTTGATGGTGATATTCAAAACGGGACGACAGTAGTAACGACTGGTCATGAAGCCAATGCCGAATCTATTTTTGAAGTGTATTTTCAGGATAGGGGGGATAACAATTTTAATTGGGGATATAATGGAGAACTTACACCACCTTTTAACTGGGGTCCACAAACAGTGCGTAACCAGGAATATGGACAATCCTGGGGTAATGTGATTCCATCCAACAGAATTTTGGATGAATTTGAAGCCAACGATCCCCGGTATAAAATGACATTTTGGGAAGTTGGGGATATCATCTTAACCAAGGGCGGCACGGATCCAGGTGTTGCTCTCACAGCAGCGGACCTAAATGTTGATCCGAGCATAAGAAATGGAGTTTCACTAAAAAGAATTTATAAGAAATATTCCATTTTAGATTGGATGAAAGAAGGTTTTAAAACAACCGGCCTCAACCAACGCTTAATGCGTTATGCCGATGTTCTTTTAATGTTGGCAGAATGCGAAGCCGAAGTTGGAACGCCTGCACAGGCAGCAATTTATATTAACATGGTACGTGCAAGACCAGGTGTAGCTATGACGCCGGTAGTGCTTGCCACCAAGAACCAGGCCTTAAGAGCGGTTATGCATGAACGTTCCGTTGAACTGGCTGGAGAAGGAGGAAATAATATCGATATTCTCCGTTGGAGAAAGAAAGGGTACTTCCCTTCTATTATGACTGATCCAAAGCCCGGACAAGAAGATTTGCCCATACCATCTGCCGAAACATCAACCAATCCGTTAGTAAAATAGTAGTTTCTTTTATTACTCTTTTCAAAGCCATTGCAAAATGTAATGGCTTTTTAGTTTAATTAATTTATCTTTTGCAATATGAGCTTTTATTGATTTCTCCAGCCATAATTTTATACAATGCAAGTGGATGTTTTGAAAGTAACATTGAAAATAACGGCTTATTTCTTAATGTTTACTTTTCTAATACAAGCGTGTGAAATAAAAAGTAATAAAGAGGGTAATCATTTATTTTCAAAACTGGAGCCATCAGAATCGGGTATTGATTTCAGCAACGATATTCATGATACGGATTCAACCAACTCCATTATCAATGAATTTGGATATATGGGCGGTGGAGTGGGCATTGGGGATTTTAATAATGATGGTTTAAAAGATATTGTTTTTACAGCCAACCAGGTAAGCAGCCGCATTTACATCAATAAAGGTAATAACCAGTTTGAGGACATCACTAAGAATGCAGGACTGGTTACTGATGTATGGGCGACAGGAGTAAGTATTGCAGATATCAACAGCGATGGCTATGATGATATTTACATCTGTACCTATGGCAAGAATCTTTTTCGCCGGTCAAAAAATCTGTTATACATCAATCAACACAACCTAACATTTAAAGAGGAAGCAGATGCGTACGGCCTTGCTGACACGAGTTATTCCTCACAGGCTGTTTTTTTTGATTACGACAAGGATGGTGACCTGGATATGTACCTGGCCAATTATACTTTTAACAACAGTAATGTCAGTGCCAATTATATTGTCCCTCGGGATAAAACCGGAAACTCGCCTGCCAATGATAAGCTGTACCGAAATGATGGTGATTCCTTACACGTAGGCCATCCTGTTTTTACTGATGTTAGTTTACAGGCCGGCATAAAAGACGATGGTTATGGATTAGGCGTATCGGTAAGCGATTTTAATAATGATGGCTGGCCGGATATTTATGTCGCCAA
>DASXTZ010000088.1:0-3438 GCA_036505135.1 Ignavibacteria bacterium | reverse complement strand
TGTTTGAATTTATTGCCCAGATGGTAATGCCCCTATCGCGGTAAGAGTTGTACAGATCTTTGGCTCTTTCGTTATAAGCCTGTGCAAACGGGCACTCGGTTGACCAGAACATCACAACAACTGTTTTTTTATTTTTTAATTCTTCACTAAGAGTGTATTTGCTTCCTTCCCAGCTGGTCAGTGTAAAGTCTTCTGATTTATCACCGGGCTCTTTTGTAAGTATATTTCCGTGAAAAGCTAGAATTGCAATAACGAGGGCAAAGAATTTTACTGCTTTTGGCATTATCTCTCCTTAAATGATTTTTGGGTATTTAAAGTTAGATAAATCTAATTTGCTCAAAAAAGTTCCAAAATAGAAGAAAATACTAAAATAAAAATATTTAATTTTATTTCTTTCATATTAATTTAAGAATTGAGTTATTTTCTTATAATTTTTTTAGTATCTTTCGCAATACCAGATAGGAGGTATTATGCAAAAATCATCTACAGTAAAATTACTGTACTTTCTTACGCTTTTTGCCATATTTTCTTTATCCATCAATTCTACAAGAGCCCAGGTTTGGACGCAATTAGGAACCGGCACAAACAGCACTGTTAATGCTCTTATTGTTTATAACAGTGAGCTTATTGCCGCAGGTAACTTTTCAACAGCTGGCGGACAGAACGTAAACCATATTGCAAGATGGAACGGAACCGGCTGGCAGCCGCTTGGACTTGGAACAAATGATGATATTTATGCCCTTTCAATATATAATTCTTATTTAGTTGTTGGAGGAAAGTTTACTTCAGCCGGAGGGGTGGCTGCTAACCATATTGCGCTTTGGAACGGATCACTCTGGACGACTTTAGGGAACGGCTTTGACGGAAATGTTTACGCACTGGTTGTGCATTTAAATCAGCTCTATGCAGCAGGTGCATTCACTAATTCCGGCAGCACATTATTAAACAAGATTGGCCGGTGGAGCGGAGCTTCTTGGGTTGCCGTCGGGCTGGGCTTTGACAATGATGTTAATGCATTAGTTTCATTTAATTCGGATCTTTATGCAGGGGGAATTTTTCTGAATTCCGGGGGCACTTCTCTAAAAAGAATTGCATTGTGGAACGGAACATTATGGTTTCCTCTTGGACTGGGTTTAGATGATGGAGGTGTTTATGCACTTAGAATTTATGGGTCATCGGTAGCTGTTGGAGGAACATTTACAACCATCGGCGGCTCAACAGTTAACCGTATTGCAAGATGGAATGGAGCAAGCTGGGCCACCCTTGGTTCAGGTTTTAACAACGGGGTTTATTCACTCTATTCATCGGGCAGTATTTTGTATGCCGGAGGAACATTTGACAATGCTGATTTTCTTCCTGCATCAAGAGTTGCTGTTTATAACGGATCGGGCTGGATGGCAATGGGCACAGGGCTTGGAGGCAGCAGCGCTAACGGCAAAGCAATTACAGCCTATGGCGGCAGAACTGTTTTTGCGGGCACGTTTTCTACTGCTGGCGGCAGCCCTGCAAATAACATTTCCGGATGGGGCGCTCCGCTTGGAATAAAGCCAATTGATATAACTATTCCGGAGAAGTTTTCTTTGGGCCAAAATTATCCAAATCCTTTCAATCCTTCAACAAAGATAAGGTTTGGAGTTCCGGCGATAAACGGCGCGCAGGATGTTAAAATTATCCTATACGACGTTGCGGGTAAGGAAATAATTGCCATAGTGAATGAAAAGCTTGCATCGGGTGTTTATGAAGCTGAATTTAATGCAGGCACTTTGCCAAGCGGCACTTATTTTTATAAATTGGTTTCTACGGGATTTACCCAAACAAAAAGGATGATTATATTGAAATAAAATTTGAATTTATGTCATCTTGTTTCAAAGGATTTGAACAATGCAAAGGTAAACTTACTGCCTTTGCATTTTTATTTTTGTTAATGCAGTTTGCTTACTGCCAAAACCCTATACGCTTTGCAGTTATAGGAGACTACGGAAAAGCCGGCCCAAATGAGCTTGCTGTATCTAACCTGGTTGATTCATGGAATGTTGATTTCATTATCACCGTTGGTGATAATAACTATGAATATGGCGGAGCCTCTACCATAGATACTAACATTGGCTACTATTATCATGAATACATATATCCGTATTTAGGAATTTATGGACCCGGTGCCCCATTTAATAAGTTCTGGCCGTCGCTTGGGAACCATGATTGGGATAGCCTGAACGGCCTGGCCTATTATAATTATTTTACTCTTCCAAATAATGAAAGGTATTATGATTTTATAAAAGGGTATGTCCATTTCTTTGTGCTTGATAGTGACCCAAGAGAGCCTGATAGCATAGGAAGCAATTCCATTCAGGCCGGGTGGCTGCAAACAAAGCTGTCACAGTCTTCAGCGCGGTTTAAAATAATATATTTTCATCACCCACCGTATTCTTCAGGTTCCACTCATGGCAATACGCCCAAGCTCCAGTGGCCATTCAGGCAATGGGGAGCAACCTGTGTTTTAAGCGGGCATGAGCATAATTATGAGCGGCTTTACATTAACTCATTTACGTATTTTGTCAACGGGCTTGGAGGCAAGAGCTTATATGGTTTTAATACTATAATTCAGCCCGGCAGCCAGGTAAGATATAACGCTAATTACGGAGCGCAGCTAGTTACGTCTTATTCAGATAGTATTAATTTTAAATTGTATAACATAAATGGGACTCTTATTGATTCATATACGATACCATATGTACCGATAGGAATTATAAAAACCGGGAATGAAATTCCACGGGTGTTTGAACTTTATCAGAATTATCCCAACCCATTTAATCCTTCTGCTAAGATAAGATTTGAAATTCCCCACTTGAGAGGGGTGGGTGCCGAAGGCAGACGTGGTGTGTCCATAAAACTGATCGTCTACAATATCCTTGGCAAGGTAGTTGCAACATTGGTTAATGCGCAGCTTGTACCGGGCGTTTATGAAGTTGATTTTAATGCAGGTAGCCTTTCCAGCGGGGTGTATTTTTATAAATTAATTGCCGGTGCGTTTACAGATACTAAACGTATGGTAATTTTGAAATAGTTATAATGCACAATATTGGGCAGATAATGTAGTATATTGTTTTGCATTTTATTATAGTTACTATAAATAGGGTAACTGAAAATATATTTCTTTATTTACATTTATTAGCTGTTTTTTTCGAAATAGATTTTTATCTTACGTTAAATATCCACAAACATTAATTTCTTAATTATGAGCAATTATTTACTGCTTAAAAAAGCGTTTAATTATTTTGGAATATTATCTGCTGCTTTATTTTTGTTCCTAATATTTCAGGGACAGCTTCCTGATGACGGGATCGATGATAACGACCCGCGGTATGAGCGCCCTACAAGGGAATCAATGTCGCATTTCAGGCCGCCAAACAGCAATATGCCCTCAACCATAACAATTAA
>DASXTZ010000087.1:0-5874 GCA_036505135.1 Ignavibacteria bacterium | reverse complement strand
AAGTGAATTTAAAGGACCTTAAAAAAGGCGGGACAATTATCGCAAATGCTGATGCATTTATCGATAAAAACCTGCAGCTTGCAGGATACAATTCGAACCCCTTAGAGAACGGTGACTTAAAGGGCTACAACATAATTCCCGTTCCCATAACAAAATCCACCAATCATGCTGTCCAGGAGCTTGGGCTTAATGCAAAAGAAGCAAACCGGTGCAAGAACTTCTATGCACTTGGTATAACTTACTGGCTTTATGACCGCCCTCTTGAAACAACGATAAGCTGGATAGAAAAAAAATTTGGCAGTAAGCCGCAAATAGTCCAGGCTAATATTGCAGCTTTAAAAGCAGGATATTATTTCGGTGAAACTGCCGAAATATTTACAACCCGTTATAAGGTTAAACGTGCAAGCCTCCCGAAAGGAACATACCGCAACATCAGCGGAAACCAGGCAACAGCTATGGGAATACTTACCGCATCTATAAGAAGCGGCTTACCGTTGTTCCTTGGTTCATACCCTATCACTCCCGCAAGCGATATATTGCATGAGCTTTCAACCTTCAAGAATTTCGGTGTTAAAACATACCAGGCTGAAGATGAAATAGCGGCAATATGCTCCGCAATAGGAGCTTCATTTGGCGGAGCACTTGGCTTTACAAGCACAAGCGGGCCGGGTCTTGCACTGAAACAGGAAGCTATAGGACTTGCTGTTATGGTTGAGCTGCCTCTGGTAGTTGCAAACATTCAACGCGGCGGACCGAGCACAGGACTACCGACTAAAACCGAACAGGCAGATCTATTACAGGCTGTTTACGGACGAAATGGCGAATGTCCGGTACCTGTTATTGCTGCTTCCACTCCAGCTGACTGCTTCCATACAATATTTGAAGCTGCAAGAATTGCAATAAAATATATGACACCTGTCATATTCTTATCAGACGGATTCTTAGCTAACGGCGCCGAGCCATGGAAGATTCCGCACGCTGATGAAATTCCAACAATAGATGTTAAGTTCAGGACTGACCCTGTAGATTTCTTCCCGTATCTGAGAGATGAAAATCTTTCACGTCCATGGGTAAGGCCCGGCACTCCCGGACTTGAACACAGGATCGGCGGACTTGAAAAACAAAATATAACCGGCAATGTAAGCTATGACCCGGCTAATCATGAAGCTATGGTAAAGCTGCGTGCCCAGAAAGTGCGAAATGTTGCAAACGATATTCCACTTCTTGAAGTAGAGGGGCCGTCGGAAGGTGAGCTTCTTATTTGCGGATGGGGAAGCACTTATGGTGCCATAACTACCGCACTTGCAAGATTAAAGGAAAAAGGAATTAATGTTTCACGCATTCATTTAAAATACATCAACCCGTTCCAGAAAAACCTTGGTGATATTTTGAAACGCTTTAATAAAGTGCTGATCCCTGAAATGAATCTCGGACAGCTTGCCAGACTGATAAGAGCAGAGTATCTGAAAGATGTGATAGGACTTAACAAGGTCCAGGGCTTGCCGTTCAAAGCAAGAGAAATCGAAGAAAAGGTAATGGAAATTTTAGGCCTGGAGCAGGCAGGAAAGGTTAATTAGGATATGGCAGAAGGTAATAATTCAGAAGTAAAATCAAAAGCTGAAACAACAGTAAAGCGCACGGCTAAGGATTTCGCATCCGACCAGGATGTAAGATGGTGTCCCGGCTGCGGCGACTACTCAATACTAGCGCAGGTGCAGCGTGTAATGCCTTCACTTGAGGTTCCGCGCGAAAAAACTGTATTCGTAGCAGGTATTGGCTGCTCAAGCCGGTTCCCCTATTACATGAATACTTACGGCTTCCACGGAATTCACGGAAGAGCACCTGCAATTGCAACCGGATTAAAAATAGCAAGGCCAGACCTTGATATATGGGTTGCTGCCGGTGATGGTGATCTGCTTTCAATAGGCGGAAACCATTTTATACATACTCTCAGGAGAAATCTTGACATTGTAATAATGCTGTTTAACAACCGTATATACGGGCTGACAAAAGGACAATATTCACCTACTAGCGAGCATGGTAAGATTACCAAGTCAACTCCCATGGGCAGTATTGATCATCCGTTCTACCCGATAACAGTTGCGCTTGGCTCTGCCGGAACATTTGTTGCAAGAACAATGGACCGCGACCCGAAGCATATGCAGGCTGTTATCTCAAAGGCACATGCACACCGCGGAACTTCGTTTGTTGAGATTTTCCAGAATTGTAATATTTACAATGACGGCGCATGGTTTAAGTTTACCGAAAAGGAAACAAAACCCGTTAACGTTGTATATCTTGAACATGGTAAGCCGCTTATATTTGGTGAAAATAACAGCAAAGGAATTAAGCTTAACGGATTTAAAGCAGAAGTTGTTTCTCTTGATGAAGGAAAGTACTCAGTAAATGATCTTCTTATTCACGATGAGACATCACGTGAGCTGGCGTTTATACTTTCTGAATTTATGGATAAGCCCGGCTTCCCTGCCCCGGTTGGTGTATTTTACCGTCAAGAGAAAACATGTTATGAACAGGAATTGACTGACCAGATTAAAACAGTAACCGAAAAGCTTGGCGAGGGCGACCTGGAAAAGCTATTGTTTGCAGGAAATACATGGGTAGTGGAATAGACAATTAAAAATTAGAATATCAAAAATCAAAATTTAAAGGCGCTGATAAAGGCGCCTTTTTTATTAGCTGTTCTGTCATTTGAAATCAAAACTTCACTTACAAAACTCAATAATCTTTTTTACAATCTCATCAGACGATTCGAACATCGGGAAATGGCTTTTGGTATTTAATTTTTGCACGCTGAACCAGGGATTTGCCTTTGAAAAATCCTCCTGCGCCTTTAGATAGCCGGGGTCGTCAGGCTGTCCGTATAAATGCATTACACTAGGTTTATCTTTTAGGTTCGATACTGCATTCAGCGGATTTTTGTAAGTGCCGTATGCCCTGCCAATTTCACGCGCACCGCGAGACCACATGTCATACGGGTATGCGCCCATTTCATCCCGCACAAAATGTACCAGCTTTGGGTTATCGACATTATTAATCCACTTGCCAAAAACAAAATCAAGTGTCTCTTTCAGAGTGTTCTTGTCCTGCATGGCTTTTAATGAATCCAGAAACGGCGGCGGTGCATCAAATACCATCCATTCCATGAAAACAAGCTTCGGTATTCTGCTTCCCAATTTTTCTCTGAGCCCAATAGCTGCCCACCCGGCATGCGCAACCGAAACAGGGATAACTGCTGCTGAACCAGTTTCATTTATAACCGAAAGTGCATCTTCCACCTGCTCGTTAACGCCAAAATCGCTATCATTTTTTGCTGATTCACCATGCCCGCGCCAATCCACTGAAATTACGCGGTAATGTTGGCTGAGTCCCGGAATTAATCCTTCAAACTTCGTCCTGTTTGCGCACCACCCCGGCAAAAGGAGCAGGGTAGTATCACCTTTACCTGCAACCGTGTAAGCAATTTTAATTTTACCGGAAGTTGTTTTTGTGCTCATGTTATTTGTAATAATATTCTAAAATACTCATTTATTTAATTTTTATGAATACCACCGCATTTAACGACTCAACTTCTCACCTATTTAACCATGCCTCTTTTTATTGCAATTTCATACGCTTTCAATTATTTTTATGATATATAATTCTTTCTTGGCGGCTTTGCGAGAAATTTTTCTCTGGATTCCCGCCTACGTCTGCCTGCTGCAGGCAGGCGGGAATGACAGAAGGGAAAGTTATGAAAAAATTATACATTATTTCTGCTTTTCTGGTAACTGCGCTGCTTTACTTTTCGTTTACTAATACCAGCTCAATTTCATATACAGAATCATCAACAGGCCTACAAACAGTTTTATGGGATGGCGGCAGAACTGAAATAGAATTCGCCGATATAAACCGTGATGGGTTCAAGGACATTTTATCCATTGGCGATCATGGCAATCCTTTCATTAACACACAAGAACACGGCATAATGATGTATTTTGGAAATGGCACCGGGAGCAATTGGAGCTTAACACAGGTAGGTAACTTCGGCTATGGCGGAATTGCAATCGGCGACGTGAATGGAGATAACAAACCTGACGTCGCATACGGAATGCATCATAATTATTCCGGTGTTGACCTTGGCGACCAGATACTTGAGGTTGCGCTTGGTGACGGTACAGGACTGAACTGGACAGCATGGGATGACAGTCTTGCTACACATGGTGAAACATATGGAATGTTCACAACTGACCTTGGCGATGTTGATAACGACGGGAAACTTGATGTCGGATCAGTTTCGTTTGGCTGCTGCGCGGGAGTTCATATATACAAAAATCTTGGAACAGGCACATGGAGGCAAACGTTCGGGTTTACCGGAGGAAATTCATCAATGGAATTTCAGTTTGGCGATATAAACAATGACGGCTATCTGGATTTTGCAGTGGCACATCAAAACGGAACGCCTTATTTCGGCAATGGCCAGGGGAATTTTATTCTAATGCAGAATAATTTACCCCCTCCCGGAAATTCAGGCTATAAAGGTGTTTCACTAGGAGATGTTAATAATGACGGGGCAAAAGACCTTGCATTTATAACAGGCACCGGCGGCGGAGTTAACGTGTGGAAATGGAATCTTGCGGCAGGCTCATGGGATAATTTGTCAGGAAGCCTGCCCTCTTCAAGCACTTTTCAAGCTACACAGCTGTATGATATGAATGCCGACGGCTTTTGCGACCTCATTCTTTATGGCATTACTAATATGACAATTTATGCCGGTGACGGCGGTTCAAGCTGGACGCAAATTGCGAACTTTAGCACGCCTGCAAACGGCTCATACCAGGATATTGCGGTTGCAGATGCTGATAATAATGGTTTCCCGGATATTGCGCTAGTTGCTAATGAAGGCAATGGATTTAACACCCGAAATTACCTAAGATTTTTCAAAGAAACATCCGTTCCGGGTTCAATGACGATTAAACCTCTTTATCCCGTTGGATGGGAAAGACTGAAAAATAACACAGTGCGTTTTATCGAGTGGCTGAGCGCTGACCCTCCGCCGCAGAACTCAAAAGTAAAGCTTGAATTCTCTTCAATGGGAAGCAATGGCCCCTGGACTTTAATTGCCGATAGCCTTCCAAACAGCGGAAGGTATCAATGGACAGTTCCGCCATTAATAGCATCGGATAATTGTTTTATTCGTTACACTGTTTTTGAGGGCAGCACATCTGCCACGGGAATGAATACCGTACCATTTATCGTAGGAGACCTTGTAGGGATTTCTCATAATAATAATGAAATGCCCGGAAATTACGAGCTATTTCAAAATTATCCGAATCCGTTTAACCCGGTAACACATTTCGGATTTCGGATAGCTCCGCGCTCTGCTGATGCGAATTTCGGATTTGTAAAACTGAAAATTTACGATGCAGCCGGCAGAGAAGTTATAACTTTAGTAAACGAAGAGTTAAAGCCGGGCACTTATGAAGTTGAATTTGACGGCAGCAATTTGTCTAGTGGGGTTTATTATTACACATTACATGCAGGGTATTTTACTGAAACAAGAAAAATGATGTTGGTAAAATAATTAGTTATCTCATCAATTTTATTAGTTTTATCCCTGATTAAATCTCAATAGTATTGCTTTTTTATAAATTAATTAAAAGATTACCGCGTTTAAGCCAATAAAATGCGCGAAATTTTAATTAAATCTAAGATTTCCCCTCCGCGTCTTCATGATAAAATAATCCACCGTGAAAGACTGACAAGCCTTCTCGTGAAAAACATCAGCAAAAACCTTACAGTAATCTGCGCCCCGGCAGGATTCGGTAAAACTACTCTCGTACTCGATTATTTATCAAAGCAAAATAATAAATTTGT
>DASXTZ010000086.1:0-5384 GCA_036505135.1 Ignavibacteria bacterium | reverse complement strand
CTAAAACCATTTTCTTAGTTTCCGAATAATCATCTGCAAGCAATTTATAAAAATAGGCCCCGCTTGGTAGACTGCTTGCATTAAAATCAACTTTATACATACCTGGCTGCAGATTCTCATTCACTACTATTGCTACTTCTCTTCCTAACAAATCATATATAACCAATCGTACTGCTTGAGTCATCCCCCCAGCCCCCTTCAAAGGGGGAATATTAAATCGTATATTCGTTACGGGATTGAATGGATTAGGATAGTTTTGTTCAAGCCTGTATGATGATGGTATTTCGCTGCCTAATGTTTGTATACCTATTGAAATAGGACCGCTGCATCCGCCTGATGCCCATATATTATTTCCGCTATTGGCAGCGGTAAAATTTTGCTTAAGCTGCTTAAAGAAGACTTATTACAGCTTCATAATGATGCGTATGAACAAAGTGCCATCGATAAGCTTGAACTTATTGCATGGATAGATAGCAAGCTGCAGAATAAATCAATAGTGGCCATTTTAAAAGAAAAATAAGCAAAGGTGGGCTTAAAAGATCCGCCTTTATCGGATTATCGAAATTTTTAAAAAAATTCGATTTCGAAATCTTTGATTTCGTCTTTTTGGGTCAGCCCGTGTGATTTTTTTAAACATTCGCTATAACCTTTTGACTTCTAAGGAGGTCAAAATTGTTCAAGCTCACATACAAATAACCTGTTTGTTTGCTTTATCTTTTTTAACGATGAAAATATAACATTTGCTATAACATAATTATATTTCGACGATGAATACTGCTCTACCACATTAGCGATTTCAAGGTTTAGCAAGTCTTTTCCGTTAACATATCTTATATAAAGCTTCACAATAAAATCGTCATCCAAATATTTTTTGTCTTTTGAAAAATCTGGAATATGTCCGTTTATCCTCTTCTTCAGTTTTTTATATCCGTATTTATAATCATAAGTAATTGCTGAAATATCAGAAAGCACTGCGCTTCCTGTTGGATGGCTACCCGCACCTTTTCCGACAAAAAACTGCTTATCAGAATATACTCCCTCAACTTCGATTCCATTGAACTCATTGTTAATTGTGCTAAGCGGGCTGCCTTTAGGAATGAAAACAGGAAGAACATAAATTTGATATTTGTCATTTACTTTCCTGGCATTTGCGATTAATTTAATGCGATAACCTTTTTCGTTTGCATAGTTAATATCAAATTGTGAAATATTTTGTATGCCGATATTTAGTATATCCTGCGGTTTCAGAATAAGCCCGAAAGCATGCACACTTAAAATACAAAGCTTATATTTAGTATCGTATCCTGCAATATCAAGAAATGGGTCAGACTCAGCAAATCCAAGGGCCTGAGCTTCTTTTAGAGCATCTTCAAAGCCAAGCTTATCAGTTTCCATTTTTGTTAATATGTAATTGCTTGAGCCGTTAAGTATCCCTTTTACTGAGCCGAGCAGCTCATTATCATAATATTCTTCAAGCGTCCTGATGATAGGAATACTGCCGCCGCAAGCTCCTTCATACAGGAAAGATGAACCGCTTTTAACTTGCAGCCTGAACAATGCTTCAAAGTTTTCAGCTACCATTTTTTTATTAGCAGTTACTACACTTTTTCCTTTATTTATCGCTTCTCCTGTAATTTCATAGGCTGCCTGCGCGTCGTCTATCAATTCCACAATTAAATCGTGATTACCGTTTTTCAATATATCTTTCTTTTCAAAGGTGAAAAATGATTTATCAATTTTTCTGGATTTTGTTCTGTCCTTAACGCATATTTTCGATATTTCGGCTTTCAATCCCTGCGAGTTATTTAAAACATCATACAATCCCTGCCCAACACATCCAAAACCAAACAAACCTATATTTAATTGCGGGCGAAGCGAAGCAATACCTTGATATGTTATTTTTTTATCGTGTGTCATTTTTTCACCTCAGCAATTCTTGAAACTTGGAAAATTTTATCTTCTGCATTAAAATTATAATGAGATTGCTTCAGTCGCTGTGCTCCTTCGCAATTTAGAGTCTCAAAAGCCTGTTTCAAATCGTCTATCAAATCGTCTGAATTTTCAATCCCACACGAGAGCCTGATTAATGAATCCTTAACGCCCGACGCTTTTCTTATTTCTTCGGGAATAGATTTATGGGTCATGCTTGCTGGATGACAAATAAGGCTTTTCACTCCGCCCAGGGATTCCGCCAGCTTAAATAATTTAGTTGATATTGTAAATTTTCTTGCGGATTCTATTGTGTCTGCTTTCAGGCTAAACGAGACTATGCCTCCGCCAGCTGATTGCTGTTTAACCGCAACATTGTTATTTTTATGTGTGGTTAAAAAAGGATAGAACAGCTGGTCAACAAGCTCTTCCTCACTTAGGAATTCTGCAATCTTCAACGCACTTTCGGAATGTTTTTGAATTCTTAACGGCAATGTTTCTATTCCTCGTATCGTAAGCCATGAATCAAATGGTCCTAAAATTCCACCGGAAGAATTTTGGATGAACTTTAATCTTTCGCCAAGCTCATCACTCTTTACAACTGCAAGGCCGCCAATAACATCAGAATGGCCTGCTAAATATTTAGTTGCACTGTGGATAACAATATCCGCTCCAAGCTCAAGGGGTTTTTGCAATGCAGGTGAAGCAAAAGTGTTATCTACAACTAGCAGCGCGCCGGCTGAATGAGCTATTTTTGCAATCTCTTTAATATCGGAAATTTTTAAGGTTGGGTTAGTAGGTGACTCAAGCCATACAAATTTTGTTTTACCTGATATGTTATCAATAACATTAATAATATCAGTTGTATCAACATATTTTACATTGATACCAAATTTGCTATAGATGTGCGAAAATATCCTGAACGTGCCGCCGTAAATATCATCGACAGCAAGAACTTCATCACCTGAGCTCAATAGTTTTATTACAGCGTCAATTGCAGCTAGTCCGGATGCAAATGCAAAACCGTGTTTACCTCCCTCAAGCTTTGCGATTAAATCCTCAAGTACTTTGCGTGTTGGATTGTTTGTGCGAGAATAATCGAACCCTTTATGTACACCAGGTTCAATCTGGTTATATGTCGACGTTTGGTAAATTGGTGTTGATATCGAGCCTGTCAGCTCATCAACGGGAATTGAATGAATGATTTGTGTTTCGTAATGCATATAAGTTTCTCCTTTTGATTCCCCGTTGTTGGTCTTGTGGCTAACAACATTGGTGAAAACACCTACAGCGGAGTTATTTTGGTTTATAAAATATGTTTACCGGAGACTTGTCCCCGCGAAGGCGGGGATACTTATAGGTTAGGCAGTATGTTTGGTATAAAATAAAAAAACCTCTAACAGGCATTAGAGGCAGCATTTAAACCTTTATACCTGTTTATCTTTCCCCCATTTCTGAGAGTAGGATTTAGCACCTTCTCGTTTTTTCCCGGTTTAGAGGTCAACGAGGGTTGCTAAGACTTTAACGGGCCTATCCCTTAAGTCTTTCTTGATAAACTCTGCTTTTTGAAGCAGATTAGTTAATTAAAGAACTAATGCAAAGATACCTGAACTTTATAAAACATGCAAATGTTCTAAGTAATATTACGTATTAGATTTTTATTAGTAGTTTTTCTGTATATATTAATCTAACAAGTTGAAAAAACGTAAATTACAGGATTAAAATATTAATGTGCAGGCCGAAAAGGCCTTTTAGTTCAGCTTCTTCAGGTGCTTCCATATTAATTCTGAAAGCCTCATCAGGAAACTCGCCTCTTGATCTTCGACTGATTTTATCTTCAAAAAAATAAATACATAGATGGTTATCATCATTTTCTTCGTAGCGCAATGATATCTTTCGATATTCTCACAAACATTTTTGTAGCACGCTGCTCACAGGTCATTCACCATGAGCAAATTCTGGGAGCGTTTCTTTTATGTTTTCACTTTTATATCACAGGGTGCAACATATATGAGTCCGCGCGCATACGCAATTATGCACGGGATGCATCATGCTTATGCCGATACGCCTAAAGACCCTCACTCACCTTCCAACCATAAAAATTTATTTTCAATGATGGAAGCAACAAGGAAAATGTATACTAAGCTTTACTGGAGCAACAAGGATGTTGAAAAACGTTTCACAAAAGATGTGCCGGATTGGCCTTGGTTCGATAGCTGGGCTGATTCTCGCATTGCTAAAGTGATTTGGATTGCCGCATACATTGGTTTTTACATAATTTTTGCAACCTCACCATTGCTGTATTTGCTGCTTCCCATAACAATACTTATGAGTCCTGCACATGCAGTTTTTGTGAACTGGTATGGGCATAAGATTGGCTACCGGAACTTTAATCTTAAAAATACATCGACAAATTTATATCCTTTCGGCCTCTTTTTCCTCGGCGAGTCATATCATAACGACCACCATGCAAACATTAACATGGGAGTTAAATGGTATGAAATTGACACAGTTTATTATATAATACTGCGCTGGGTATTGTCAAGCTAAGAAATAAAAAGTACAAAGAAGAACACGAAAAAGACATGGATTTGGCAGGAAAGTATATTAAGTGAGTCTGTAAGAGCTTAATTACATTTCTTCTGAAAATACTATTTACAATAGCTTTTATTATCTTTTCGTAACAGTACACATATTTATAATTTAACTAATTAATTTTTATGTTCATTTTATTCTTTGCGGTACACTGGTACGCTTCTCTGTTTTCACAGACTTTCTTTATGCACCGTTACGCATCTCACAAAGCATTTACAATGAACAGGTTTTGGGAACGCGTATTCTATTTTCTATCATTTATTACTCAGGGTTCTTCTTACATGAGCCCCCGGGCTTACGCTATTTTACACCGCATGCATCACGCTTACACCGATACGAAAAAAGATCCCCATTCACCCCTGTTTTTCTCAAACATTTTTTCCATGATGTGGTCCACAAGGAAAATCTTTTCCGGAATATACAAGTATAAAATAAAACCCGAAAAACGGTTTGAAAAAGATGTTCCTGACTGGCCCGGATTTGACAGGTGGGCGGAAACTAAATATTCAAAAATAGCATGGGCGGCGGTATATGCTGCAATATATATTTTATTTGCTCCTTCACCATGGTTTTATTTACTGCTCCCCCTTGAAATATTAACAGGTCCGGTTCAGGGAGCTATTATAAACTGGTATGCTCATAAATACGGATACAAAAATTTTAAGCTTAACAATACCTCAACAAACTTAATCCCGGTTGATTTTCTTATGCTGGGGGAGGCATATCATAATGACCACCATAAAAATCCTTCGGGCATCAACTTTGGTGTGAAGTGGTATGAAATTGACCCGGTCTATTACGCAATATTACTTTTTAATAAGCTTGGCATTATAAAGCTGTCTTCTAAAGCAGTAGTATTT